>NZ_JBXWIV010000024.1:0-41110 GCF_058197955.1 Janibacter sp. CoH_79_TC_3 | reverse complement strand
CTCTTATCTTAAAGTCTATGTCGTATTTCATAAAATAACCCCCAAAAGTTGTGTCCAACTTATGGGGGTCAGTTCATGACTAGGGGTTTTTATTAGAACGATAAATTATTTTAAAAAATTGATAATATTACAGGCTTAAACGCGCTCAATAATAGTCGCGATACCTTGACCAAGACCGATACACATCGTCGCTAGACCGATTTCAGTATCTGATTGTTCCATGGCGTTAAGCAAAGTAACGGTGATACGAGCACCAGAACAGCCCAGTGGATGTCCTAGCGCAATCGCGCCACCGTTGATATTGACGATGTCTTGCTTGTCCGTCAAGTTCAAGGCTTTTAGTACTGACAAACCTTGCGCGGCGAACGCTTCGTTTAGCTCGATGGTTTGCATATCATCGATGCTCATGCCCGCACGTTTCAGCGCTTTTTGCGTTGCAGGCACTGGACCATAGCCCATAATTGCCGCGTCACAACCAGCAACAGCCATGCTGCGAATACGAGCGCGAGGTTTCAAACCTAGCTCTTTGGCTTTTTGCGCGCTCATGACTAGCATCGCTGATGCACCATCCGATAATGCAGATGAAGTAGCAGCAGTTACCGTACCGCCTACTGGATCAAAGGCTGGGCGTAGCTTTTGCATTTGCTCCATGGTCGCATCTGGGCGAATCACTTCATCAACAGTACATAGTTGCAAGCGACCTGCTTCGTCATGACCTTCGATACCGATAATTTCATTGTCAAAACGACCTTCAGTCGTTGCAGCCCATGCACGGCGATGCGACTCAAGACCAAAAGCATCTTGCTCTTCACGAGTGATGTTATTCATACGACCTAGCATTTCAGCGGTCAAGCCCATCATGTTTGAGGCTTTTGCATAATGCTTTGATGCTTCAGGGTTAAGATCAACGCCATGCATCATGCCGACGTGACCCATATGCTCAACACCACCGATGATGAACACTTCACCTTGGCCAGTCATGATTTGGGCAGCAGCAGTATGTAGCGCCTGCATAGATGAGCCACATAGACGATTGACCGTTTGACCGCCAGCAGTCTTTGGAATACCAGCTAGCAGACCGATGTTACGACCGATGTTTAAACCTTGCTCTAGGGTTTGGTTAACACAGCCCCAGATGACATCTTCGACGTCACGTGGGTCAAAGTCGTTACGCTCAACCAATGCACGTACCAATTCAGCAGACATGCTATCAGCGCGGACATGACGGAACATACCGTTTTTGGTTTTACCCATTGCTGAGCGTACGCCATCTACGATGACCACGTCTTTTGGACTTAAAATTGTCATACTATCTTCCTTTTCAATTTTTATTATCAGTGGCAGTACCACAATGCTCGCTTATTTAATTTAGAAAATTAAGATCATTGATAATAAATAAATCACCAGTAATCTTATCGAGCTTGTGTACTGCACTTCATCCTAGTAATGACTGCCCATTACGCAGTGGCGTAAAAGGTCTCGCCTGCTGCTGCCATGTCGCGAATCTTTTGCGGGGCTTCATAAGCTTTGCCAAGGTATGCGTATTTTTCACACAGTGCCAAGTAGTTATCTAGACCCATTTGGTCAATATAACGGCAAGGTCCACCGCGGAATGGCGGGAAGCCAACACCCATAATCATTGCCATATCCGCTTCTGACGGCGTGCTGACGATGTTGTCTTCTAGGCAGCGTACAGTCTCATTACAGAAAGCCAGCATAGTGCGGTCGATAATCGCTTGATCATCAAAGATTTGCTTGTCGCTATCAGTCGTTGCTTTTAATAGCTCATAAGTGGCTTCATCAGCGACTTTCTTTGGTTTGCCGCGTTTGTCCATTTCATACTTATAGAAACCAACGCCGTTTTTCTGACCTAAGCGTTTGTTTTCATATAAAAGCTCAATCGCGCCTTTATAATCAGGCTTCATGCGGTCAGGGAAACCTTCTGCCATCACTTCTGCGCCATGAACACCGGTATCTAAACCAACCACGTCGATTAGATAAGCAGGACCCATCGGCCAGCCGAATTTTTCCATGACTTTATCGACATGAGCAAAATCAGCACCTTGCTTAAGGAGCAAGTCAAAGGCACCAAAGTATGGGAACAACACACGGTTGACTAAGAAACCTGGGCAATCATTAACCACAACAGGCACTTTACCCATTTTAGTAGCCAAGGCGACCGTAGTAGAAATAGCTTCTTCAGAGGACTTTTCACCACGGATAACTTCAACCAATGGCATACGGCTTACCGGGTTAAAGAAATGCATACCAACGAAGTTTTCTGGACGCTCAAGTGCTTCAGCCAAGAAAGTAATAGAGATAGTCGACGTATTTGACGCTAGGATACAATCGTCTTTTACCAAGCCTTCCACTTCTTTTAATACCGCACGCTTCACGTTTGGATTTTCTACAACCGCTTCGATAACGATATCAGTTTCAGCAAAATCACCATAATTCAAAGTAGGACGGATACGGCTTAAGGTTTCACCCATTTTTACTGGGGTCATTTTGCCGCGTTCGACCATTTTGCCAAGTAACTTGCTGGCTTCACCCATACCAAGGTCTAATTGCTCAGACTTGATATCTTTCATGATGATTGGCAAGCCTTTACTGGCTGCTTGATAAGCGATACCACCGCCCATGATACCAGCGCCAAGTACGGCCGCTTCATTGATTTCATGTGCTTTTTTGCTATGCTGCTTGGCTAGTTTTTTAACCAACTGATCGCTTAAGAACAAGCCAACCAAGCTTTCTGCTTGTGGCGTTTTAGCCGCTTTAGCAAAACCAGCCGCTTCTACTTCGATTGCTTTATCACGTGGTAAATTAACGTGTTTTTCCATCGCAGCGATAGCCAGTGCTGGCGCAGGGTACTGCTTAGGATTGGCCTTTGCAAAGATCATACCTTTAGCACTATTAAACGCCATCGCTTGCTCAAGCTGATTTAATTTAACTGGAACTAGCTTCTCTTCACGCTTCGCTTTCCAATCAAGCTCGCCTGAGATACATTTTTTGACCAAATCAATCGCTGCATCTTGCAAATCATCAGCAGCAACGGTCGCATCAACCAAGCCTAGTTTTAACGCATCAAGTGCTTTCTTTGGTGTACCAGTCGCAATCAGCTCAAGCGCATTATCGATACCGATGACACGCGTAGTACGAACCGTACCACCAAAACCTGGGAAGATACCCAGTTGGGTTTCTGGTAGACCGATGATGGCTTTGTCGCTCATGACACGGTATTCACAAACCAAGGTCATCTCACAACCACCGCCAAGCGCTGCACCATTGATGGCAGCTACTTTCGGGAATGGCAAATCCTCAAAGCGATTAAAGGCATCATTAATGTTGATAACCCAATCTCTAATTTCTTCTTCTGGCTGTTTAAAAGACGCCACAAATTCTGTAATATCAGCACCAGCGATAAAGACGCCTTTGCTTGAAGTGACAATTAAACCTTTAACGTCATCGGCTTTTTCTAAAGCGCTAACGACTTCAGCAAATTGCTTATTGGTTTCAGCATCAAACTTATTCACGCTCTCATTTTCGGCGTTGTACTGCATGTTGGCGATGCCATCCTCTAGCATTGTCACCGTAATGCGATTTCCTTGGTATACCATTTGGAACTCCTTGCTATATAACGAAAGCTACGTTTTAGAATTAAAAGTTTTAAAATTAAAGTACATAGCCAGTTATTGTTAGAAAAACGAGTAATAACACTGCCAACATATTGTCCTATAAAGTCAGTACAGAGTGAGCAGTGCAGATGTCTTTATTATCCAGCGCTCATGCTTATATTCATTTTCTATGCTGAATGTTAACGCGTTAGCACAATTGAATACGGCGCTTCATTTATATACGTTTGTTACCGGTACTGATGTTATCAATATTGACTGAACATTGAGATGATAGGTCACTTAAATAAGGTCAAAAATCCACTTTTTAAGCGCCAGACCATTTTTACGCCAATTAGTGTAGGGGATTATGCCCCCGACTGTCACAAGCTAATACCATACTCGCAAGTCACTCTTAAGTCGACACTAACCCTTTACCTTGCTGCCAAGGTGCTTTAAGTGACCGCTTGTATACTGAGATTATATGATGAGCGCTATTCATTCAATCTTTAGAGCTTTCAATCTTGATAAACAGCACTTTTCTATTTACAACTCCTCTGCATTATCAAAACATATCCAACGTCTAAGTTAAATCAATAATACGTAACGACGGCTTGTTGTATTATTTCCGTCTTTTTTAAGCCAATTTCTTAACATTAAACCGCCAAAAATGCGTCATTGATACTACCCGCGCCATAAGGAATATAATCTATCATGCTACACTAGCGCTATTTTTATTATTCACCTGATAGATGGTTGGGTTATGACTGTTTCTACTTCTACTACTACGCCAAGCCTGATGCCTGCAAGACTTGTATCTTTTGCTAGCTTTGATAACAATACTGAGCAATTTCATAGCGCCGTGCGCGCGCAAATGTCGCAAGATATCGAGGTGCTGTTTGCTTATGCTGAGCTGCCAAGCCCGCTGCTTGATGCCTGCCGTTATGTGATGACAGGTACTGGTAAATTGGTACGTCCGTTGTTGGTCGCCAGTGCCTTTGATAGTGTCAATCAAAGCAATGCTAATGCCAATGAAAATACAGATAAAAGCACTGATAATAAAAACAGTATGGCTAACGCTGATGGTTTGGAAGCTCTATTAGAAAACGACTCAGATTATGATATGGCGCGCCGTGCTGCGTTAGCCGTGGAACTGCTGCATACCTATTCATTGGTGCATGATGACTTGCCATGTATGGACGATGACGAACTGCGCCGTGGTCAGCCAACCGCTCATATCGTCTTTGAAGAGTCGACCGCCCTACTTGCAGGTGACGTATTACAGACGCTCGCCTTTGAAGTATTGACGGCTGAGCTGCCAACCTTTGCGCCTTTTGATTCAGCGATTGCAAGCCAATTAATCGCGATATTTGCGCCGCGTGCACGGCGTATGGTGTCGGGTCAAATGCTTGACCTTAATGCTGAAGCCACTACTGGCATTTCACAAAACGATTTAGAAGCCATTCACCGTGATAAAACCGGTGCATTGATTGAAGCGGCGATGCTAATGGGCGGTATATGTGCTGGTGCTACCGCTCCACAGCGTATGGCATTACAAGAGTGTGCGCAACATATTGGTCTCGCCTTTCAAGTTCAGGACGATATTTTAGATGTCACGACCTCTACCGATACGCTTGGAAAACCTGCTGGCAGTGATGAAAAACTAGATAAATCCACCTATGTAAAATTGATGGGCGTTGAGCAGGCGACTAGCTACGCGCAATCGCTATTTGATGACGGACGCGCAGCCATTATCCGTGAATTAAGCAGCCGTGAGTTTAGTGGCGAAAAAGACAGTGCAGACAACAACGCACTATTGGCACTCATTGAATGGCTATGGTCGCGGAAAAAATAACGTCATAAGAAACGAGCTAAATATTTTAATTATTAAAAATAGCAAAGGGTGGTCAACATGGAAAGTGCCCCTACTCCGCGTATTTACCTTGGCACGGGCGGTTATAGCGATACCGACTTACTCGGCACGCTATATCCAACTGGCACCAAAAAAACGGACTTCTTACGTGAATACGCCAAGCAATATGGTGCAGTAGAAATCAATAGTACCTTTTACGCCCCTATCGGGCAAAAAGCCTTTGCAGGTATGGTTAATAAAGCCTATGCCGAAGCAAATAGCCAATTGAAATTTGCAGTCAAACTTCATCAAGACTTTACTCATGCACGTAAAGGCACAGCCGAACACGCGCAAGCATTTCTTACTGCTCTCACCCCACTTATTGAAGCCAATGCTCTAGCACCATTACTACTGCAATTCCCGCACGGTTTTGACCGTACCCGTGAGCATCGCCTATATTTGGCTAATCTCGTTAGTTGGTTCAAAGACTATCCACTCGCTATTGAGTTTCGTCATAATGGCTGGCATACCCCGCAAGTGGTCGATAGCTTTATCGAGCAAGGTCTGATTTGGTGCAGCGTTGATTATCCTAAAGTCAGCGGACTGCCACCGTCACGGCTGATATTTACTGAGCGCACTGGCTATCTGCGGATGCACGGTAATAATCTAAACTGGTGGGATGCGATGAGCGCTGCCGACCGTCATGATTATCGTTATAGTGAGGCGGAGATGCAGGACTGGGCGCAAGCGATTGCCAATCAGCGTCAGCATTTTGATACGCTATATATCTTCTTTCAAAACACCGTCAATGCGCATGCTTATTATAATATTGCGATGTTGAAGGAAGCGTTGGGTAAGTTTGGTTTTGAGGTGTTGTAGGGTGTGTTTAACAAAGCACAACCTACTATTTAAAAGTTAGTTAAATTCTAAAAACGCACCAAACTCTATTAGATAAATTAAATAGAGTTTAATTTAAAAACGGTCGCAGGTTTGGCACGAAAGCTAGGACTCTTTTTATCCGCATAAATCATATGCGGAGTAATATCATGAGCATCTAAGTCTGTTTGAGTTGCCCATTTTTCTATTAATACAAACTGGTTTTCATTTTCAACATCTTGAGTCAGCTCATATTGCAAACAACCCTTCTCTGCTAAAACTAAAGGCTGTAGTTCTTTAAAGGCTCGAATTTGTTGATTAGCACAGCCTGCTTTGGTTTCGATGAGTATTATTAAAGATAACGGTGAAGAATAATTGTTCGGCATAATACTTTCCTGTAAAAGGTAATTGAAATAAATTTCTTAGCAATAAACACTACTCTTTTTTGATAACAATCACAATAAACATAAGTAAGGTTATGGCTTAAGCGCTAATTTACCATAAACTTTAAACCAAAAAAAAGACACCTCGCGGTGTCCTTTTTTATTAATCAAATGCTTAAAGATTACTCTTCAACGCCAGCATCTTGACCTTTATATTTCGCGTTTGCGTAGTCCCAGTTCACTAGTTTGTCTAGGAACGTGTCTACATAATCAGGACGACGGTTACGATAGTCGATGTAGTACGCATGTTCCCACACATCACAAGTCAATACCGCAACTTGGTCATGTGCAAGTGGCGTGTCAGCGTTAGCTGTTTTCGCGATAGAAAGTTTGCCACCGACTTTATCAGCCACTAGCCAAGCCCAACCAGAACCGAACTGAGTCAATGCTGCGTTTTTGAACTCTTCACGGAACTTGTCGTAGCTACCGAAATCTTCTTCGATTTTAGCTTTCAAATCACCAGTAGGTTCGCCGCCGCCGTTGTCTGGCGTCATGCAATTCCAATAGAACGTGTGGTTCCATACTTGGGCTGCTTGGTTAAACATACCTTGTTTGCTGTCATCTTTAGCAGTTGCTACGATGATTTCTGATAAGGTTTTGTCTTCTAGACCAGAACCTGGTAGCAATTCATTTAGCTTAGTCACGTATGCATTGTGATGTTTGTCATGATGGTATTCTAGCGTCTCGGCACTGATATGTGGCTCTAGCGCATCTTTTGCATAAGGTAATTCTGGTAAGGTAATCTTTGACATATTATTTTATCCTTGCTGTTTAGCCATTAGTATTAGGTATAGCCTAAATCAATGCTATAAATTATTGGACTAAATTGGCTTAGTTTATTGTTAGTGAAATTCATTACTCAATATGTTGAACATATTGCGGTAAACCTAAAAGGCTTGCATGCTAAAAGCTATCTTAAGCGCGCATCACTTGTTAGTTATTTTACTTTTAAATAGCATAATGCCTAAAAACCATTATGAATATTCAAAAGTATTATTAACTTTAAATTCACAAGCTATAAGATATAATTCACTGTAGCTTGTTGCCTATTATAGCAAGAGTGATGACAAATATCAGTTACCAAATGTTATGAATCGCTTATTCGTTATGCTAATTGGTAATTTAACTAATGCTGACCTAGAATATACGCGTATCAGCGACTCAATGACGGACAAAGAATATGAACCAAACCAGCGCCACAGAGACTCATCAACAAGCATCCACCTTAAATGATTCAACAGCAGCTAAGCCACATAAGCAATGGGTGCTCGCCAGTAATAATAAAGGCAAACTTGCTGAGTTTACCCGCTTGTTTGCAGCGGCAGATTTGGATGTGACGATTGTCCCGCAAGGTCAACTTGATATTGACGATGCGATTGAAGATGGCTTGAGTTTTGTAGAAAACGCCATTATCAAAGCGCGTCATGCCAGCCGAGCAAGCGGATTACCCGCAATTGCAGATGATTCAGGGCTTTGCGTGCCAGTATTAGGTAATGCACCCGGTATCTACTCTGCCCGCTATGCAGGCGAGCACGGCAATGATGCCAAAAACAATGCCAAGCTTATCGCTGACTTGCAACCTATCAGGGAAGCCCAACTAAACACGCCTATTTCTGGTATGTTCGTCTGCGTATTGGCAATGGTGCGCCATGCCGATGATCCGCTACCGATTATCGCGCAAGGTTTGTGGCAGGGTGAAATTTTGGATGCGCCGCATGGTAATGGCGGTTTTGGTTACGATCCGCTGTTTTGGTTGCCACAGCTACAAGCGACGGCGGCAAGCTTAAGCGCTGGGGATAAAAACAGCATCAGTCATCGCGGTCAGGCGATTGAGCAGTTATTGGCGCAGTTGCCGTTATAATCTTATAACGTTATTAGCTTACCTGTTATGAACTCATTTGGTAATAAGCGGGAAAATTAAAGCAAAGTTAAGCTCATAAATCACCCAAGGGTCGATTAAACAGATAATTTTTACTTTGATAAACAGATAGATTATACTGTTCTACTTTTAAAATTTTGTTGAAAGCCGTTATTTGTCTGTATAATTAAGCAAAAAGCGTTATTATGCGACTTATTTACGGTTAATATTGATATCAGATAGCGTCTATTCAGATAAAGCATTTCTCATTTTTGTGTCAGCAGCGATTGTTATGGGCACGGACGGCGAAATTGCGCGCTATCAATATCCCCTATTTATTCCAACGGCAACCAGTAGCACACGCGTATTTTGCAGCATGGTTGTCTATTATTATTTAATCATAAAGGTGTAATTAACATGGCTACAGATTTACAAGTCACAACCAACAAGCTATCTAACAAAGAAACTCAGCTAACGGTTAAAGTCCCTGTCGAAAAAATTCAAAATAAAGTTGAAGGCCGTATTCGCCAAGTGGCGAAAACTGCCAAGATTGACGGTTTCCGTAAAGGTAACGTTCCTATGTCACATATCCGTTCACAGTACGGTGCTGGCATTCAACAAGAAGTCATCAACGATGTGATCCGTGATACCGTTTTTGAAGCGATCAAATCTGAAGACATCCGCGCGGTTGGCATGCCTAACATTGACGACGTTAAACTAGAAGACGACTTCTTGGTTTATCAAGCGACCGTTGAAATCTTCCCAGAAATCGACGTGCAAGGTATTGATGAAATCGAAGTTGAGCGTCACACAGCGACGGTTAGCGACGAAGACGTTGACACCATGATTGAAAACCTACAAAAACAACGTGAAGAATTCGTTGAGAAAAAAGGTAAAGCGGCCAAAGACAATCAAGTAACGTTTGACTTTGAAGGCTCAATCGACGGTGAGAAATTCGAAGGCGGTTCTGCTGAAGACTTCAAATTGGTTATCGGTAGCAACCAGATGATTCCAGGCTTTGAAGATGGCATTAAAGGCATGAAAGCTGGCGAAGAAAAAGTTATCGACGTCACTTTCCCAGAAGACTACCAAGCTGAAAACTTAGCTGGTAAAGAAGCGCAGTTCAAAATCAATGTAAAATTGGTTGAAAAATCAAAATTACCTGAAATCGATGATGCGTTCCTAGAGCTGTTCGGTGTTAAAGAAGGCGGCGTTGAGAAATTAAAAGAAGACGTGCGTAAAAACATGGAACGCGAAATCAAAAATGCTGCGCGTAGCCAAGTAAAACAAGCGACGTTTGATGCGTTGTTAGAGAAGAACGAGTTTGACGTACCAAACGCCATGCTAGAGCAAGAAATCGAGCGTCAACGCAACATGATGATGCAACGTTTTTCTCAGCAGTTCGGTGCCAATGCTGATAGCTTCGATAAAGACATGCTACCGAATGAGCTATTTGAAGAGCAAGCGCTACGTGCTGCCCGTCTTGGCATCATCGTTGCTCGCGTTATCGACACCAAAGGCTTAGAAGTCGATCAAGAGCGTGTTGAAAGCTTTATCAAAGAAGCCGCTGAAAACTACGAAGATCCAAGCGAGGTCATCGAATACTACACCAATGACAAGCAACAACGCGCTAACATTGAGTCTGTGGTTCTAGAAGACCAAGTAGTTGATTATCTAATCGAGCAAGGCAAAGTAACTGACAAAGAAGTTAGCTACCAAGACCTATTGGCTGCTCAGCAACAACAGCAGCAAGGTATGTAATTTAGCGCTTTAGCGTTACTGCTCTAAAATGTATTACGAATGCCCTAACTTCTGGTTAGGGCATTTTTATTGCTGGCTTATAAATCGCGTGTCTATAAATTGCCGGCTTATTAGCGGCTTTTATTCAGTGTTTATTCATACTACCCTTGATAAATAGGCATAGACGCCTTATTAATAGGGAGTCATTTATCATTTGTCACATTAAAAAGTTACTATTGGCCTGATAAAAAAGTTACCATTAGCTCAATTATTTTTAGAAGCTGTTATTACCTTTAGCATTAATCGCCGTTATTTTTTAGCCACTTGTGCGATAGATATTTTTACTCAGCTCAATAGGCTTTATTTGCTGATAGCTTTTATTAACAGACAGCAATGTTTACAATGATAACCACCATAAAAATTTAGCCAACAACTACTCTATATTTCTTTATTTTATGTACTTATAAACAGGACATCTTTATGACAGATTATGATCGCATCACTGCTAACCCGCATTTTGATATGTTGATGAGTGCGCACACTACTGCCCAGAGCGCACAATATAGCCAAAGCGCGACACAAGCAGCATTGGTTCCGATGGTCGTTGAACAATCAGCGCGCGGTGAACGCTCGTTTGATATTTTCTCACGCCTATTACGTGAGCGCGTTATCTTTTTGACCGGTCAAGTTGAAGACCATATGGCCAATCTTATCGTCGCCCAGTTATTATTCTTAGAAGCAGAAAACCCTGATAAAGACATCCATTTATATATCAATTCACCAGGCGGCTCAGTAAGTGCTGGTTTGGCTATTTTTGATACCATGAACTTTATCAAACCTGAAGTATCGACCATTTGTATGGGCGGCGCTTATAGCATGGGTTCATTCTTGCTTGCTGCCGGTCAAAAAGGCAAACGTTATGCCCTAGCCAACTCGCGCGTGATGATTCACCAGCCTTCAGGCGGCGCGCAAGGTCAAGCGACTGATATCGAAATTAATGCGCGTGAAATTCTAAAAACGCGCGCTCGCTTAAATGAGATTTTGGCTGAGCGTACCGGACAACCGGTTGAGAAAATCGAAAAAGACGTTGAGCGTGACTATTGGTTAGATGCCAAAGAAGCCAAAGAATACGGTCTAGTCGACGAAGTATTAGAGCGTCGCCCTGCTTCTTTATAAGCGCCTTAATAGTAGACGTTTAAAAACCTTAAACATCACTGCCTAAGCGCGATAGGGTAAGAGAAAATATATTAAGTGCCCTGCGCTTTTACATCGATGTCCATAATCAGAATATTGAGCAGTATCAAATTTTAGGAGTGCCGTTATATGGCAGAAGATAACACCCCGCAGTGTTCGTTTTGCGGCAAAGAAAAAAGTGAAGTAAAGCAGCTGATTGCCGCTGACGACGCCAATATTTGTAATGAATGTATTGAGCTATGTACGGACCTGATTGCCGATAGCGCCGAAGATGGTGATGACGATAGCGATATTGATACCTCTTGGGTCAATAAAAAATTGCCAACGCCAAAAGAGCTGCGAGCTAAGCTTGATGAATATGTCATCGGGCAAGATGCAGCGAAGAAAGCCTTAGCCGTTGCGGTTTATAACCATTATAAACGCCTAAAAGTCAGCCAAACCTTAGCTAATGACAGCAAAAAAGCCAAAATTGGCGCTGATGATGCAATGGTAGAATTGGCAAAAAGTAATATTTTGCTGATTGGTCCAACAGGTTCTGGTAAGACTTTACTGGCGCAAACTTTAGCACGTCTACTTGATGTTCCTTTTGCGATGGCGGATGCCACGACTTTGACCGAAGCTGGTTATGTCGGTGAAGACGTTGAAAACATCGTGCAAAAGCTATTACAAGCATCAGATTATGATGTCAGTAAAGCTGAGCAAGGCATCATTTATATTGATGAAATTGATAAAATTAGCAAAAAAGGCGACAACCCTTCTATTACTCGTGATGTATCGGGCGAAGGTGTGCAGCAAGCGTTGCTAAAGCTGATCGAAGGTACGGTTGCTGCTATTCCACCACATGGTGGTCGCAAGCATCCTCAGCAAGAGCTCATCCAAGTCGATACCAGCAATATCTTGATTATCGTTGGTGGCGCGTTTGCCGGTCTTGATAAAGTGATTCAGCAACGTACTGAAAAAACCGGTATTGGCTTCAATGCTGATGTCAGCTCAAAAGACGATAGCAAACGTAGCTCAGAGCTACTACAACAAGTAGAGCCGGAAGATTTAATCAAGTTTGGTCTTATCCCAGAGCTGATTGGTCGTCTTCCTGTGCTCGCTGCCCTTACAGAGCTTGACGAAGATGCATTGGTTCAAATATTAACAGAACCTAAAAACGCCTTGGTTAAGCAGTATAAATATCTGTTTGATATGGAAGGTGCTGACATTACCTTTACCAAAGAAGCGCTTGATGCCATTGCCAAAAAAGCCATGGCACGCAAAACAGGTGCTCGTGGTCTGCGCTCTATCGTAGAGAATGCGCTGTTAGAGACGATGTATGAGCTGCCTTCTATGAAGGATGCTAAGACCGTACTCGTTGACGAAGCAGTAATTAACGACGGTAAAATCCCTGAAATCACCTTCTCTAATGGTGACTCAGAACAGATAGCGATAGACGCTTAAAAGGTCTTATCTGCTTTATTAAAGCTGTAATTAAAGCAAAAGTGTCTAGTGTCTAGTGTCTAGTGTCTAGTGTCTAGTGTCTAGTGTCTAGTGTCTAGTGTCTAGTGTCTAGTGTCTAGTGTAAATTATGCTAGACACTTTTTTTATGTCTGCTTACTTCTCATTTTATTTCTTGCAGCTAATGTAGTGGGTAAAAATGACAGCCGCGTTTATCAATTGCTATCAGCTCTTATCATCAATCATGCTAAGGTAAAGCGACTTTCTATACGTTATCCTTATTTACGACCAAACCTCTCCAATCAATGATACAAAGGACTGTTTATCATGCTTAACACTGTTTCTGGAAATGTCTCTGCAATAGCCACCTCACTACGCCAACATCTGCCTTTTTCCTCTCATCAAGACCATGATATTGCGCCCTATTACCGCAACCATGTCGCTGCTATCACTGGTGCTGGCTCTGGGATGGGACGTGAGCTTGCCATTCATTTAGCAAAAATGGGTTGCCATGTGGCACTATCCGATATCAATGCTGAGCAATTGGCACAAACTAAAGATTTACTAGTCGGCTATGATGTCAAAGTCACCACCACCGTACTCGACGTCTCTGACAATAAAGCTGTCGAAGCGTGGGCGGATAGCGTGATGGCAGAGCATGGTAAAGTGAACTTTATCTTTAATAATGCAGGTGTGGCGCTTTATTCAACCGTAGAAGGCAGCAGTATTAGCGAGCTTGAATGGGTGATGGACATCAACTTTTGGGGCGTGGTTTACGGCACCAAGGCATTTTTACCCTTGATTAAAAACAGCGTCAAAGAAAGCGAAGTTAATGGTAGTAACAAAGATATTAACAAAGGTAGCAAAGCGCGCCAGTTTAACGAACATGGTCATATTATCAATATCTCAAGCCTATTTGGTTTGACCGCGCAGCCGTCACAATCTGCTTATAACGCCAGTAAATTTGCTGTACGTGGTTTTACCGAAAGCTTGCGTCAAGAGCTAGATATTCAGCGTTGCGGCGTCTCAGCGACCTGTATTCATCCCGGTGGCATTAAGACCAATATTGCCAATAGCGCCCGTGGTAACGACAGTATCAGCGACCTTGGCATGCGTAGCGGCCGCAAAGCCATCAGTAGTTTTAATAAATTCTTAAAATTTGATGCCAGCGCCGCTGCTTGGATTATTTTGCAGGCTGCCGCGACCAATCAGCCACGCTGCTTGATTGGTAATGATGCCAAAATGATGGACGCCGTCCAACGAGCTTTTCCAGCGCACTATAGCACTGTCCTAAACCGCGTCAATAAACTGTCACGCAAGTTAAAAGGCGAAAAACGCACAAAAACAGCTGACCGCAAAGCGATAATTACTAATTAATCTAGTGGCAAATAAACGGCGATAAATTAAACCGCTAAAAAGACATCCTTAACAAAAAAGCGCGTAAATATTTTCATATTTACGCGCTTTTTTAGTGAAAAAATATAGTCGCCGATACTATTTAAAGCGTTGACTATCTATTTGCATCGTTTGTCGTGTTAGGGTTTATTTTAATTTAAAAACACTTTACGTATTTGTATTTGATACAATCATGTTACTAGCAACTTACAGATTGATTACTTTTCAGATTCTGGCAGGCAAAATAAAACGGCTTAATGGGTAAAAGCGCACCTTAGCGGTACGCTAATAATATGACGCACGTTATTTCGGCCCTTATAAACGTTTAATTTAAATGTCGAAATTCTAGCTTCTACTTTATCTAAAATATTGAAATAAGTTTTACCATCATGACCACTAATTTATCATAAAAATATAATTTTACATATTATTTTTCATTATAAGGATATTCCAATGACCAAATTCTCACGTGCCACGCCCTCCTCCCTTTTAGTAGCCACTATTTTTGCCATTAGCGCCGCCAGTATGACCGGCTGTAGCAATAGTGGTGAAACCAAAGCCGTTGACCGTCTTGAAGAAGCAGAGGCATTAGCACGTGTCAAAGCCCTCGAAGCCCGTGCAGATACGCTACAAAGCAATATGCCAGCGGCTAATGATATGAGCGCTAGTGCAGGCGGCGGTGATGCGGCAAGCGGCAAACCCGCGATTAAAATGCCAGATGAGTCTACTATTCCAGATGATGAATATGGGGCAGCAGTACGGCGCGGCCTACAACTCGCTAATCATACCTATAAAGAGCTGCCAAATAACGTTGGTAACCAGCTTAACTGTACCAGCTGTCATTTAGGTAATGGCTCAGAAGCCTATGCCGCACCTTGGAATAATATGACCAGTATTTACCCTGTTTACCGTTCGCGGGCAGGTCGCGTCAACGTGATACAAGAGCGAATTAATGGCTGTTTTGAGCGCTCAATGAATGGTAAAGGACTTGAGCTGGGTTCAGATGATATGAACGCCATGGTATCTTATATGAGCTGGTTGTCACAAGACATGCCATTTGGGGTGTCACCTGAAGGTCGCGGTTTTGTCAAAGTGGATAAAAACCTCGAGCCAAATACTGAAACGGGTGAAAAGCTATTTGCAGAAAAATGTAGCGTTTGTCACGGTGATAATGGCGAAGGTCAATATAACGATGATGGCACTTATATATATCCTGCGGTAGCTGGCGACAAGTCTTTCAATGATGGCGCAGGGATGGCGCGTACTTATACCGCCGCGGCCTTTATTAAAGGTAAAATGCCATTTGGACAAGGTAATACGCTAAGTGACCAAGAAGCGGTCGATATTGCCGCCTACTTTACCCACTTGCCGCGCCCTGTAAAAGCCAATAAAGACAAAGATTGGCCAAACGGCGATGCACCAAAAGATGTCCGTCGTTAATTAAAAAACCTTATAATTTATACAACAAAAAAGCCCAGTTATTTAATAGCTGGGCTTTTTTATCATTGGTAGTTAGAATAAATAGTTAGGATAATTTGCGTCCTTTACCTTTACTTTAGGGCAATTTCATATCGCCATCGACCAACCAACCAAGGCGGCGCATCACATAAGCGACCACACCAGCGATAAGCGCAGGTAGGGCAAACATCAATAAAATAATCGCTGTCCATAACTGAGTACTGCTCATGATTTCTTTTGATGCTTCAATGACACCAAACACCCCAACCAACCCTGCCGTGCCCATACCAGCGCCGGTCGCCGTACAAGCTAGCCCAAAGCCAACAGTTGCGATAGGACCAACAATGGCGCTGGCGATAACGGCTGGCAGTAAGACAATGGGTTTTCTAAGTACATTAGGGATTTGCAGCATACTGGTGCCAAGTCCTTGAGATATGACGCCACTGACACCGTTATCTTTAAAACTGGCCACCGCAAAACCAATCATATGCGCCGCGCAGCCAACCACCGCTGCCCCACCTGCTAAGCCGCCAAGTCCAATAGCGATACAGATAGCTGCGCTTGAGGTCGGTAGCGTCAATAAAATCCCAACGACGACTGCAATTACGATACCCATTAATAATGGCTGTAACTCAGTCGCTGCTTGAATACCTTGACCAATAGCATTGACCGCAGCAACGACTGGAGGATTAAGCAGCGCACAGACCATTAGTGCGACGGCACAAACCACTAAAGGGATAAGCAAAATATCGAGCTTGGTCTTGCCAGCGACCCAAGTACCAGCACGATAAGCAAACACTGAGGTCAAATAAGCACCAATCGGATTGCCGGGCACGGCAGCAAAGGTTGCTGGACCAGATTCTTGCGCTATAAATAAGTTGCCTGCCATTAAGGCTTCAGAATGCGCACCAAGCATCCCTGCGACCAAGCAGCTTAGCATGACTAGAGTTGGCGCTTTAAGATAGTAAGCGATACCGACACCGATACCAGCGCCCATTAATACTGACGCCAGCTTACCAACAGCAACTAACGCCGCTATATTCAACCAACCACCGATTTGTGAGATGATAAGACCGGCGATAAGGGTAACAAACAGCCCTAACGCCATCCCAGTGAATGCATCGATAAAATACTTTTGAAAAAAAGATTTAACCATACCAACGGGTGCAGTTTCTGAAGGGGTCACAGTCATCATAATGCTCTTATATTAAGTTTGCTAAAAGATGCCAAAAAATATATCAAAAAAAAGGGATAAAAAAAGCGTCTTCGTGACGCTTTTTTCAATCAATAATTTGCCCTTAACGGCGCTGCTCAACGATAATAGAATCAATGCCATTATTTTGTAGGCGCTGCTGGGCAGTAGCAACCGCTTGACGGTTACTCATCGGGCGTGAAATCACCTGATAAATAGGCAAGCCGTTACCCGTGGTATTTTTAACGACACGAGCGTCCACACCCGCCATCAGCACTTGCGCACGGCGACGGTCTGCTTCGTCGGCATCTCCAAAGCTGTTGATTTGCAAAATATAAGTCGCCGCAGGTTTAGCTGGCTGGATACTTGCAGTGCCAGCGCTAGGTTTGTTTGTAGCTGCACCTGTATTACTCGCAGCTGGTGTGCCGTCGTAGGTCGCATCTTCTTCAACGATAACAATATCGTCATCATTATTGTTGGTTGCATTATTAGCATTGTTGCCACGATTCGGCTCAATAGTGGTACTTTCAGAGATGCCAAAGTTACCCGCATCATTAGCACCGGGTGTGGTACTTTCCGGCTGATTGACGATCACATCTGGCTCAAAGTCAGTGATTTGACCTGATTGGCTACCACTGCCTTCACCAAAGTCTTCATCAGGGATGGTTGCCATCTCTTGATTGGGCAAAATATCATAGAACTCATAATCACCATTATCGGTATCGGTATCGACCCGTTGCTGCACTTGTCTATCAGGATCGGTAGCGTCACCGCTGCCCGCAGGACTAAAATTAAACAAGGGTGAGAGGTATAAAAACACCCCAATCATGAGCGTCAATACCGCCCCAACAAACATCCATAATAAGCCTGACACACTACTGGTTTTGCGTTTTTCAGTGGCACCTTTTGGTTTTTTGGCTAACATGGATCTCGTTCTCCCTACTGAATATATCTATCGTTGTCGAATTATCAATGTTGAACTGTCATTGTCGAATAGTCGGCGGCGAATCATGGCTAGCAGCCGTTTCTCTTTATACTACATGCTAGACGGTGCAGACAAGCCTAATAAACTCAGCCCATTAGCCAATACTTGCCTGACCGCTTTAGATAAGCGTAGACGAGCTTGCATCATATCCATCTCATCTTGGCTTGGCGTCTCACCCGAAGTCAAACTGACAGGCAAGATGCGATTGCCATCATACCAACCATGAAATAGCGCGGCCAACTCTTTCAAATAATTGGTTAAGATATGCGGCTCATAGCCTGTCGCTGACCGTAGCAAGGTTGCAGGATAAGCGGCTAGCAATTTAATCAATTCTTCTTCGCTCGGGGCGATTAATAACTCTTGCTGCTCAGCACCGACAATATCATTTACTTGCAGACCACTGGTTTCTAGTTTTTCTAACACGCGGCAAACCCGTGCATGCGCATACTGAATATAGAAAACTAAATTGTCTTTACTTTGCGATTTAGCCAGCTCTAAGTCAAAATCAACATGTACTTCAGGCTTACGGGCAACGTAATAGAAGCGCGCAGCATCGTTACCGACTTCATGACGCAGCTCACGTAACGTAACAAATTTGCCCGAGCGCGACGACATTTGCACTTTTTCATTACCGCGCCATAAGGCGACAAACTGTACTAGCACTACATCAAGACGGTCGGCATCGATACCGAGCGCCGTTAACGCCGCTTTCACTCGTGGGACATAACCATGATGATCAGCGCCCCAAACGTTAATAACTTTATCAAAACCGCGATCGAATTTGTTTTTATGATAAGCGATATCAGAAGCAAAATAGGTGCTTTGACCATTGGCACGGCGTACCACACGGTCTTTTTCATCGCCAAAATCGGTCGATTTGAACCAGATATTGCCATCTTTTTCGTACAAATAGCCTTTTTCATCGAGGATTTGTAAGACAGGCTCAATCTCGCTATCGATGGATCTTTCGCTAAACCAGCATTCATAACGGACACCAAAGTCATTTAAGTCGTCTTTGATATCAGCCAAAATACTGCTCAATGCCGCATTTAAAAACAGCTCATAACCTTCACCGAGCAAGGCTTTGCTATTAGCAATCAGTCCGTCAATATGGGCTTCTTTATCGCCTGATAGCAGTACTTTTTCACCATCAGCATTTATCTCAAACTGCGCATCTGCTGCTACGTCTTTAGCAATTTCTGCAAAACTGTGGACGTAGCTGTCCCCATGCTGGGTCTTTAGGGTTTGCGCAATATCACTGACATAGTCGCCTTGATAACCGTTGACTGGGAATATGACTGACTCGCCGTTGGCTTCTAGATAACGCAAGTAGGTACTGGTCGCTAAGATATCCATTTGGCGACCGGCGTCATTGACATAATACTCACGCGTGACGTCATAACCAATGGCTTCAAGTA
The DNA here is from genome assembly GCF_058197955.1 of Janibacter sp. CoH_79_TC_3. Taxonomy (NCBI): domain Bacteria; kingdom Bacillati; phylum Actinomycetota; class Actinomycetes; order Micrococcales; family Intrasporangiaceae; genus Janibacter; species Janibacter sp. CoH_79_TC_3. The sequence continues at coordinate 21,648 of NZ_JBXWIV010000024.1, read as the reverse complement.
AGTTTGCCACGCTCATGCCAAAGGCGGCACCGCGTCCATGACCGACGTGTAAGCTAGAGGTTGGGTTGGCCGAGACAAATTCAACTTGGATTTTTTGACCTTTAAACTGCTTGCTTAAACCAAAGCGTTCTTTCAGCTTAAAGATATCGTCTAACACGGCGAATTTGGCTTCGGTATTTAAAAACACGTTGATAAAGCCGGGGCCTGCGATTTCTACTTGGCGAATATCTTGATTTTCAGGCAAGGCGTTGACGATTTTTTCAGCAAGTTGGCGCGGATTGGCTTTCGCAGCTTTGGCGGCCGTTAGCGCAATATTGCTTGCAAAATCACCATGGCTGGTATCTTTTGTCCGTGTAATTTGGCTGTTGTTTTGCCAATCAGCCGGTAGTTCGCCGTCATTTTTTAGGGCTTGGATGGCACTATCAAATAGTGAGGCGAGCGTATCAATTTGGGCTTGTGACATAGGACTATAAACTCAGATAAATGAACAAAAAAATTGGTGAACTATAAGGTAATACGAAAAAAATAAGTAACCTATAAATATAACAACCTTTAGAGGTTATTGCACTATTTGAAGCAAAAATAGCGTTAAAACCACCGCTATTATACTAGATACGCGTAGCTTAGGAGGTGATGACTATTATAGGCTGCCAATACAGGGTTATTTAGGCTGATTGTAGCGTTACTGTTGCCTGATGTTAGTGAAATATTTATAGCGGCTCTATTACGCGTTATAATGAAAAACAGTTATCGCCTGCTTTCTCTCTAAACCATCATTTGATGGATAAAAAATATAAAGAGACACGCTAGAGTATGCGCTACTTTACACTTTCATTTATAGGATAAAACCATGTTTGCTATTGCTTCTAGTACCGTCACCATTTGGGGTATGTATATTTTATTGCCCATCTTTATTGCTTTTTTATTCTTTATTATTTGGGATTTATCAAAACAGTCTGAAGCTGGCCGCGCTGGTACTTTTTGGATGTTTTTAGCTCTTGGTGCAGGTTTTATTGGTTTTATCCTAAAAGTATTGATAGAAATGGCATTTAAACGCTGGTTTATCTAACTACTGCTTAAGTACCACTATAACTCAATTAACTTTGTTATCACTTCTTATGACTTCACTGGTATAGGTTGGTAAATCCCATGCACCACCAGCAAAGCCTCGGCACATTCCTGTACTAGAATCTTCTGTCAGTGCAAAGGTTTTGCCATCCCAAACCCATACTGCGCGATTCCAGCAATCGCCTATTCCTCTATCCTTATGAATAGCGTAAATCTCACCATCAGAGTAATCACTCGCTGATGTCGTAATCAGTGTTGGCTTGCTTGGCTTAGCATGATTTATCAGCCAATGACCTACACCCATATTATAAGCACCTCTCCAGCATTCATGAGTAGCTAATGTATGCTTACTATCTACCGGAATAAAATCCCAACCTAACCTATCAGTACCAAATTCCTGCATTCGTTGGTATGCTTCGGTTTTTGGATTAACCAGCTCACAATCTCCCATACCATCATTAGAACTTACCAGTTGCTTATCATCAATATCAATCCATTTATTGATATTTTTTTGAAAATAAACTAACTTTGCAGGGGTTAGCTGTTTTTTATCCTTATCAGCATATGAGTATGCTTTCTTAATCACAGGTTTCGCTTTAGCAGATTTAGGTGTTTGTCGATTCAGACTACTTTTACTAACCAGTGCCAACGGCGTCCCTACTCTTCCTTGTACTTCGTCAAGCTTGAGCAGCACGGCACTCATGCCCTTATCGCTAATTTTCCACCGATTACTACTCGCTCTTATCTCTATTTTAGTATTTAGACGCGAATGACTAAGAAGCTGCTGAATTTGCTTAACATTAAGCTCATCCTTCTCAATAACGCCATAATTTTTATCGTTTAGCCAAAGCTCTGTTATCCCTAATTCTTTGTCATTACTACTCGTATCGTCTTCTCGGTATTCAAAATTTACCTGTACACTTGGTACCGGATTTTGCGGTATGACCGTTAATAAGATCGAGGCCGGCGTATCCCAAATACCTTCATCTGCGTACCCTGCTGCTCGGCAAGTCAAGGTATTGTCACAGACCAATTGCCAGTCGTCTTTGACAAAACCCCAACCTTCAAACGGCGTGCCATAAGAATCTGATGCCAAAGTAGGCAGTGCGAATAAACCAGTCGTAATCAAAGCTATGATTGTTTTCAAAATCTCACTTCCTTGTGTCGATTGACGTTATAAATGCTATTTTTTTGCAATAATCGTGGCACGCATAGGCGCTGGATAGCCTTCAATGGTTTTACTGGCATCATTAGGGTCTAAAAAATCCGCCAACGAATGATAAGTCATCCAGTCGGTTTTGCGCTGCTCATTGGTAGAAGTCACGGCGACATCGACGCAGCGTACGTCGGTAAATCCTGCTTTTTCTAACCAACCGATAAGTGCCGCTACAGACGGTAGAAAATAGACGTTATTCATCTGCGCATAACGGTCATGCGGCACCAGTACGGTATTGGCATCGCCTTCGATAACCAAAGTTTCAAGCACCAGCTCGCCACCTTTGACCAACTGTCCTTTTAGCTGTTGCAAATGTTCAAAGGGCGATTGGCGATGATAAAGCACGCCCATACTAAATACCGTGTCGAACAGCTGACTGTGCTCAGGTAAAGCCTCAAGTGGTACCGGAATATAATGGGTACGGTGATTGTCAGCATTACCAACAAAATGCCGAATCGCCATAAACTGATGATAAAACAAACATGATGGATCAATAATAATGACCGTATCCGCTCCTGCGCCTGCCATACGCCAGCCGTGATAACCAGAGCCACCACCTACATCTAATACGCGACGTCCTTTTAAAGTACCCAAATGCGGTGCCACTCGTTGCCATTTCCAATCGCTATGCCATTCGGTATCTATAAATATCGAACTGTCTTCGTCACTACCAATTTGACCACCAATCTGAAAGGGTCCTTTACGCCAAGGCATCAGCTGCTTTAACAGTGCCATCGTTTGTTTACGCTCAGAGTCGCTTAGATTGGCGGCAATCGTTAAGACATCCTTGTCTAAATTTACCCTATCAACCGCTACTTCTGGCAAACGTGCCACCGACGCTTGGTAAGCGGGCGCGTGAGCGTAATTGGCTTTATCTTTGATATCATTGAGCCACGTCGGTAACCGCGTTAGCCACTCATAAGCGCTCGGCTGCTGCTGCGCCAATGACAGCAAAGTTAAATATAATTCGCGTTCAGCGTGGAGAATAGTGTCGTTAAGCATAAAGGGCGGCTACCGTATTGATAAAGCACTGATAAAAACTTCGATTTGGCAAAAAATTTGCGCCGACTAGCGGTTATTTAAACGCCACAATAGAAACAAAGTTTAAAAACTGAAACCACGTTAAATGACGTTGAAAACCTACTTGATCTAACCGCGCATGATGCTCATCCAAGGTATCGGTAATAAGCACATTCTCTAGCGCATTACGTTTGCCGCTGATTTCCATTTCGGTATAGCCGTTAGCACGTTTAAAATCATAATAACGCTCAACCAACCATGCATCATACTGCTCATCAAAAGCATGGGTTTTTTCGGTTAATACTAGTATGCCACCTTCACTTAATGCGGCATAAATTCTTTCTAACACTGCCACTCTATCAGCGGCCGGCAAAAACTGCAGCGTCAAATTAAGAATGACCATATCGCATGGTTCAAGCTCTACATCACGAATATCAGCGGTGATGACTTCTATATCGTGCTCAGGATAATTCTCAGTTAACAAAGCACTGGCCTCAGTGGTCATCGCTGGCGAGATATCAATCGCCTTAATCTGCAAATCTTGCGGCTCAAACTCGCCTGCCAATGCCATACTTGCCGCCCCAAGCGAGCAGCCCAAATCATACACACGGCTGACACGCTGACCACTATTATCTTGCTGGCGGTATTTACAGTGGCGACGAGCAAATATCGGCAACATCGCTAGCACTTGACCATAACCGGGTACACTACGGCGAATCATATCGGGAAAACATGCCACCACTTGCTCATCAAAAGAAAAGCGCGACGCCTTATCTAATGGCGTGGTGAAAAGAGTGTCATGTTTAACGGTGTCATTAGCAAGGTTAGCAGGCTTTTTTTGGCTCATGGGGTGACTCATTTTTGATAGTGGAACTTCGATTTTTGATAACAGAACTCGAATTAAAAAATGCATTGCTAATGGCTTTTAAGACAGCCCAAGATAGCAAAAGCCCATTATAACATTACTGTTTGTTACTTATCGCGGGCAACTGCCCTGCTAAGCTAAATAGGTAATGCTAAGCGCAATGTTTACTTTATAAAGGCAGTATTGAAAGATAAAAACAGCATTGAAAGATAAAAACATTGCAACCAAATAAACAACTTAGCTCATCTCTATAACAACAGCTATAATAATAGGAACAATTATGCAAACCATTATATTAGGCGGCGGCTGCTTTTGGTGCACCGAATCGGTATTTTTATCGCTAAAAGGCGTACAGTCTGTCGTATCAGGCTATATGGGTGGCGAAGCTACTACCGCTAATTATCAAGCCGTCTGTGGCGGTAACACCGGACACGTTGAAGTGATTAACATTACCTTTGATGAGTCTGTTCTACCCTTAGAAGTATTGCTTGATGTATTCTTTGGCACCCATGATCCTACGACTAAAGACCGTCAAGGTAATGATGTCGGTAGCCAATATCGCAGCGTCGTTTATTACACGAATGACAATCAAAAACCAACCATCGATCGCACGATTAATAAACTACGCGATATGGGTCTGAATATCGTCACTGAAGTGCATCCGGCAGTTGAATTTTATATCGCTGAAGAAGCTCATCAAGACTTTTTTAATCGCAATCCGGGTCAAGCTTACTGTAACTTTGCGATACCGCCAAAACTTGCCAAACTGCGCAAAGAGTTTAGCCAGTATATGGTCAGCTAATAGACTACTATGATTGTTATACGCTATAAAAGCCAAGGGTTCATACGCTTGGCTTTTTTATTGCGTTTAGCGCTATGATAATGTTAAACCTTTAAAGCATTGATATGCTAGGAATAATGGTATGAATTCTGAATTTTGGCAACAGCGCTGGCAAGAAGGTCGTATTGGCTTTCATAAGTCTGACGTTAACCCTGAGCTAATCAAATACTTTTCTAATCTGGCGTTGCCCATCGGTAGCCGAGTATTGGTGCCTTTGTGCGGTAAATCGGTTGATATGGTATGGCTGGCTTGCGCAGGCTACGACGTCGTTGGCATTGAGCTGGTCGAATCAGCTGTGCAAGCGTTCTTTGCTGAGAAAAATATCACGCCTACTATTACTGAATTTACTAGCGCTGCTGATAAATCCACTTTAAAACGCTATCAAGGTCAGCTGGCTGGTCAAACCATCACTTTATGGGCGGCGGATATTTTTGCCCTGAGCACGATAGATATTGATGCTATTAATGCCGTTTATGATCGAGCGGCGTTGATAGCCTTGCCAGCAAATATGCGTGCTGATTATAGTAGGCACATAGTTAAACTTAGCAATAATGCGCCACAGCTATTAATTACCCTTAACTACGATCAAAGTAAAAAAGACGGCCCGCCTTTTTCGATTACTCAGCAGCAATTACATCAGTATTATAGTGCTGATTATAAAATCGTTGAGCTTGAAAGCAAGTCATCGACCCTTAATGCTGCCTCTGAGATATTGGTAACTGAGCATGTTTGGCTATTAAAGCCTCAATCAACTCAGTATTAACTGATAATAAAAAACAGAAGAAAAGCCATAGATCTAGTTTTAGTCTTATAGCCAAACCCTCTTCTAACCTCACGCCACCGTCAATTTATAGTAACTGAGTGCTTCGATACCTTTTCTTTACTATTGAGATTGGTTACTCTAAGTCCATACTGCTTAAACCAGCTTTGTTCTCTTTCAATGACTATTTCGATGTTTATAGGATATTTCCATGCGTTTTTCTTCAACTTCTACTTTATCGCTACTTAGCATCGCGGTTGGTCTCAGTCTTGCTAGCACGGCACAGGCTGCCAAACCAGCAGCGCCTGAATTATCTAATAGCCAGTTTCAGCAGTGCTTAGATGGTCTAAAAAATTCTAGTAAATTCCGCGGCGTCGATAGTTTTACCTTCAATAACTATCGCCCAAGCCAGCCTGACCCTAGCGTGATTCAGTCATTGAACTATCAGCCAGAGTTTCAAAAGGACGTCTGGGATTATCTGTCATCACTTGTCGATACGGAACGAGTAGAAGATGGTATCCGTGCCAAACGCCAGTGGGCAGACACCCTGCGTAAAATCGAGTCGCGCTATGGTGTCAAAGCCGAGCACGTATTAGGGGTTTGGGGCGTGGAATCCAACTTTGGTCAGACGTTGGGTAAAAAACCCTTATTTGAATCTTTAGCGACGCTGTCTTGCTTCGATCGTCGTCAAAGCTACTTCCAAGGCGAATATGCCAATGCCTTAAAAATTGTGCAAAATGGCGATATCGCACCCAGTGATATGACTGGCTCATGGGCAGGTGCGTTTGGGCAAACACAATTTATGCCCAGTACTTTTTTAGAATTGGCCGTCGATTTCGATGGTGATGGTCGTCGCGATTTGGTCAACAGCGTCCCTGATGCACTTGCCTCTACTGCCAACTTTTTAGACAAGCGTGGCTACCGTTCAGGTGAGCCATGGGGCTATGAAGTCAAACTTCCGAGTGGATATTGGGGCGCATCGAACCGTAAAGACAAAAAATCTATCAGTCATTGGCGCAATCAAGGGCTGACATTGGCGAACGGCAGCCCTCTGCCTTCTGATTTAGATAGTGCGGGTCTATTGTTGCCCGCAGGTCCTGACGGTCCAGCATTTTTAGTTGGTAAAAACTTCGATACTTTCTATTCGTATAATGCCTCAGAAAGCTATGCACTGGCTATTGCGCATTTATCGGATCTGATTACTCGTGAAGATAGCAGCAAAACCGACTTTATCACCGCTTGGCCGACTGATGACCCTGGTATCGGTCGCCAAGAATCTCGAGCAATTCAGCAAGCATTATTAAATGCCGGCTATGATATCGGAGAAGTCGACGGCATTATCGGTGATAATACGCGCACTGCTATTCAACAATACCAATCGAGCCGTGGTATTTCCCCAGCCGATGGACGCGCCGGACAGAAGTTTTATCGCGCTATCGTTGGCAATAGCGCTGCCAGCAGTTCTCAATATGGCAATCAATACGGGCAACCAGCAAACAGTCGTCCTTTAAATGCTGCCCCTGCAGACCGTATGGGACAATTGATTCAACAGCAAACTGGCAGCTCAAACTCTAATACTTATTCAGCACAGCCATCTGCGCAGCCAACCGTTAGACCATCAACATCATCAAGCAATACGCGCTATCGCCGTGTTACCAGTCCTGATGGTACGGTGAAACTTGTACGTGTAGATGAAGGTTCGTAGTTTTATTTTGACTTGAACTATCAGTAATTTAGACCAAAAATAGTTAAAAATCCAACGAAAAAGCCACGCAAATTAGCGTGGCTTTTTTATGAAATACATTTAATGCGTTAAAAATAAATGGTGATTATTAAACAATCTCTATCAATAACAGCTATTAAACAATCGGTGGCGGGTTTGGTTTACCATTGTCGCCGTCCCAATTTTCGCGTGCTTTATCATCTAGATCAGCAGGCGTTTTTGGCTCCCATTTACCATTTTCTTTCCACGTAGCATCGCCCCAATCGGCATCTTCTTCTTTTCTATCCAAATCTTTATAGGCTTGGGTTGGATCAATACCGCGGCGCTTCATATCGGCGACTTGCTCTTCCAAGGTATGAAACTGGTTTGCATCGTGCATTTTCTCTTCCAAACTGGTTAATTCACTTTTTAAGCTATCATTTTTAGAATTACTCATTATTTATTCTCCCTAGTTGTTCAATATTGTTATGTGCTTATCATCTTCATTATCACGGGTATTGAACAGCTTCACAACCGTTAGGACGTATGCTTTGTATTACAAAACGTAGCCATGAACGTCGGAAAACCCATTTAGATAACTATCAATTGAATTGTAGCTAGCGATTGAATTAATGAAAGGTATTAGACAAGGTATTTATCAATAATAGAATGAATAGCTTAAGCTAACTGAGCGGTAAAGACGAATGACTGTCTATTTTTGGTTTTTTATCCGCCAATAAGCTTTTGGCATAAAAAGTGAGCTTCCAAAGCTCTTGGGTAACTCGCGTGCCATAAGTGGTTAATTGTATCCAATTAGCCGCCACCAATTGACGCTGCAATTGATTTAAATCATCTTGAGAAATCTGACAACGAGCCACAGCGTGGACGTTTGGCATGTCTTTTTTGATATCTGTTTCAGCTCGGATGGCAATTAGGCGATTGATGGCGCTCTGTAGACCATAGCTTGAAAAGGTGGCGGGTATTTTCATCAAGGTGACGAGCACTTCTTGCCACGACAAAATCATGGGTCTGGTCACATCAGTTAAATTACCGCCTTCATAGGCTTGCGCTTTATATTGAATCTCAAAGGTATCGGTCAGAATAATGGGTTTACTAACATTATCAGCGGCAAGATGATTAATAATCACGGGGCGAGACTGGGCTTGTTTAGGCTCTTTATTAGTCGAAAAAGCGCTAACTATTTCATCAGTAAGGGCAGATTTATTGGCTTTCATCAGCTCGTCACTGACTCTTACCCAGCCATCCCCGACTTCGTGATTGGCAACCATTTTATAGTAGGCCTGAATGAGCAGCTGCTCGATATCATTTTCAGTTTCATAATAATAAATCTTCTCGGCTTTTTGGGTCACCATATTGGTAAATTCTTGCAGCTGCCGACTGATCTTAACCTCATTATGGTGACTCTTGACCAATATCAATAAGGGTTTGAGCTTGGCTTTGGCATTGAGATAGCTCAAATGCATTTGACTGACACCGGTATTTTGCGCCGTACCATAGCTATCCCCAATAATCATCAGCGCATAGTCGCAGGCATCGATACACTGGCGACCATATAGCGACGCTTTTGGTAATTTACTAGAAACGTCATAGGTTAAAAATGCACGGGCTTGAAAAAACATCGCCACACTGTCTAAAACCAACAGTTGGTCGTTGTCAGCGCATATGACGTGAATATGATAGCGACGGTTTGGCACAATCACCTCTAAGCTCAGATAATTATATAAATGGTATTTATATAAATAATAGCTATATAAATATTAGTCGTGTGAATATTAGTCATGTGAATTACTAATGAAACCTGAGTTACTCTATATATTCTATTAAGCAAATACTAGCCTAGCATAATATTGCTAATATGCGTTCAGTTTATTACTAATTCCACTAATATATTGCGGGATTATAACAGCTACCTCACTATTGAACAGGTAAAAAACTGATATTAGAATAAAACAAAGTAGCTTAAGGAGAAAGATAGTAGTTTATACCAGTCTGTTTACCTAATAAACGCTGTATCACAGCATCTAACTGCTCATCATGTTTGGTTGCATAAAAAGTCAACGGCGGCAGTATATTTAAACTTGCTTTCGTATCACCTAACCGCTCATTAGCTAAAACCTCGACTGGCAATACCGACAACTGATCTGCTAATAAGTGGTTTGCTAACAATAGTTGCTTGACGCGCTCAGCGATTGCCTGCCCTGAATCGACAATTTGTATTGCTAATTGTCGCTCAGCAATCTCTTGCCGTAAAAACGCTTTAAAGAATGGATAATGGGTACAGCCTAGTACCAGCTGGTCGACGCCATCTTGGGCAAATACCTGTAATTGCTGACGCAAACCCTGAGCGGTTTCACTCTCTTGTGGCATACCTGCCTCGACCCAAGGGACTAATTTTGCGTCAAAATACTTAGTGATTCTGGTCGCATTAGGAATGGCTACATTAGTAATGACATCATTAAGTAGCGTTCCATTTAAAGTCGCTTTTGTTGCCAGTACTGCGACATGACCCGTTTTACTGGCAAAGACCGCAGGTTTTAAAGCAGGGACCAAACCGACAATTGGCAGCTGCGGATAATAGCGGCGTGCGGTCTCTAATGCATAAGCCGAAGCGCTATTGCAGGCGATAACAATAAGCTTGCAGCCTTGTTGGTACAGCCATTCTACTGCGGCTAGCGTCAAGGCTTTAATATCTTCACTATCACGATTGCCGTACGGCACATGCAAAGTATCGGCATAATAAACATAACGCTCATACGGTAATTGCTGAGCCAAATGCAAATAAACCGATAACCCGCCAACACCCGAATCAAACAAGCCAATTGGTGCGCTGCGATTTTTTTTAATCGCATTATTTATCACGCTATTATTCGACATAACCTTTTTAATATTAGTATTAGTACCTGTCGGTGAGGCTGTATCAAGGCTCTCATAGCTTGTATTGTTTGGAGCTGCTTTTACGGCAATTTTCATTGCTATCTTACCGCCGTTTTTATATAGATGTTAAATATTGTCAGATGCTAAATATGTTTTATGCTTAACTGGATGGCATCGATAACGGATAAGACTTGCCGCCACTTTGCAGCGTTAGTATCGTCTCACCATCACGCTCTGTCAATTCCCCAATTTCGGTTAAATGATAAAAAGCATTGCGACCAATCAACGCATCCAAACCATTTCGCACCATCATATAAGGACGAATTTGAACATCAGCTTCTATGTTCTGCTTTTCTTCGCTCTTGTTATGGTCATGGTTTTTGCCTGAATAAGCACGCAAACTAATCGGATGCTTATCATCTAAACGCACCACATCACCAGTTGTAGTGGTAAATTCTAGCCAGCACGTATTGTCTTCATTAATGATACCGACATCATCAATTAATAAGGGCGCATCTTCTACTTGAATACGCAGCTTTTGCACCGGCGTCTTTAAAAAGTACTCAACCGCGCCATTATTTTCCTCTTTCCACAAAATAGTGGCAAATAAATTGACCAATGACTGCCGGGTCATATGCCCACCTTCGTGCCACCATTCACCATTGGCTTTGATAATCAAATCCATATCGTCTACTTGCTCAGGGTGCCATTTCTCCAGTGGCGGTATGGCGCGTCCTTGGCGTGTGCTGGCTACTGACTTAAAATACTGGCTAAGGGCATCGATGCTATTTAGCTCGGATGCCTTATTATTTGGGGCTTGAGCATCATTTTTACTCGCAGCATCGAAGCTTTTATTATTATCGCTCATCATATAATCCTTTATTTAGTAATCAAAGTTTGGCAAATCTATTATTACTATAAATTTTAGTTTCGGGTATGATGAAAGCCTATCGTCATTGTACCCCTACTCACTCAATCCTACCTTAACATTGATGCCCAGAAATGCGTATCGTGTTTGTAGGACTTTTCTTTTATAATGGGTAACGATTTTTTATTTGAAATGCTTCAGTGGGTGTTGTATTAATGACACATTTTACGTTATAGGTTGGTATTTTTTAAGCAAATATTATTAACCTTAACGCCGTCAATTGATGCCGCAAAGACAGTTTTTATCGGGCAGCCATATGTCTGAGTAACGTTAGCGCCGCAAGCCTTATTATTCAATTGTTAAGCTAATGATGCCCTGAGATAAGCCACTAAAAGTTTAGGAGTAGGTATGCAAGAGCAAGACAATCAAACGCCAGTCGTTGATAGTGATGGTATTAATAGCGACATCGCAAATAGTGATACGCCAGTAGCAGAAACACCAGAAATTAAAGAAGTCGCCGTGACTGAAGAAGTTGCTGCAACTGAAGCAACAGAGGCGGCTGTGGTTGACACGCCTGTGCTAGAAAAAGCACCGGAGCCAATCGTAGAACCTGTCGCTGCGGAGCCTGAAATCGAACGTGAATCGATGGAATTTGACGTCATTATCGTCGGTGGTGGACCTGCAGGTCTATCTGCAGCTATCCGCTTGCGTCAGCTTGCTATTGCAGCCGGTAACGATGAGTTTATGGTTTGTGTGGTCGAAAAAGGCTCAGAGTTTGGTGCGCATACTTTATCTGGCGCTGTCATCGAGCCGCGTGCTTTAGACGAGCTGATACCAAATTGGAAAGAAAAAGGCGCGCCTCTAAACGTTCCTGCTATTGAAGACCGCGTTTATATGCTCGGTTCTGCCACCAAAGCAACCAAACTTCCTGATGCTATCGTACCTGCCAGCATGCATAATGACGGCAACTATATCGTATCATTAGGCAACATCGTTCGTTGGTTGGCTGAGCAAGCAGAAGAGCTTGAAGTCATGATGTTCCCAGGCTTCCCTGCCGATGAAATTTTATATAATGATGACGGTTCGGTAAGAGGCGTATTAACCGGTGATATGGGCGTTGCCGCCAATGGCGAAGCCAAATCTAGCTTTGAGCCAGGCTACCAGCTACTGGGTAAATACACTATCTTCGCCGAAGGTTGCCGCGGTCATTTGGGCAAGCGCCTCATCAGTCGTTTCGCTCTTGATAAAGACTCAGACCCTCAGCATTACGGTATTGGTCTAAAAGAGCTATGGGAAGTAAACCCAGAAAAGCATGAGCAAGGTGTGGTCATGCATGGTTCAGGTTGGCCATTAACTGACACTGGTTCTTCTGGTGGTTGGTGGTTATATTTCGATGAAAACAACCAGGTAAGTTTTGGTATGGTTATCGATTTATCTTACTCAAACCCTTATATGTCACCGTTTGATGAAATGCAGCGCCTAAAACTGCATCCGCTCATTCGCAATGTCTTAGAAGGTGGCAAGCGCATCTCTTACGGCGCGCGCGCATTAACCAAAGGCGGCTTAAACTCATTACCAAAATTCACCTTCCCAGGTGGCGTCTTGGTCGGTGATGATGCTGGTTTCTTAAACCCTGCCAAAATCAAAGGCACGCACACTTCAATGAAGTCAGGCATGTTGGCGGCTGAAGCGATTTTTGAAGCGCTCCAAGCGGGCCGTGAGCATGATGATGTGGTCGCTTATAGCACCATGTATAAAGAATCTTGGTTATATCAAGATAACTATGAAGCGCGTAACTTTGCACCAGCGATGCACCGTCTGGGCCAATGGATGGGCGGCGCCTTTACCTTTTTAGAGCAAAATTTACTAAAAGGTAAGATGCCACTGACTATCCATGATAATAAGAGAGATTATGATCAGCTAGAGCGTGCAGCCCATGCTTATCAGCCAACCTATCCTAAGCCGGATGGCAAACTGATATTTGATAAATTATCATCAGTCTTTATCTCCAATACCAACCATGCTGAAGACCAACCAACGCATCTGAAACTGACCGATCCTACGGTTCCTGTTTCTATCAACTTACCACTATATGCTGAGCCTGCGCGTCTATATTGCCCAGCTGGCGTTTATGAAGTGGTGAAAGATGCCGAAGGTGCCAAGTTTGTCATCAATGCGCAAAACTGTGTCCATTGTAAGACCTGTGATATCAAAGACCCGTCGCAGAACATTACTTGGGTGACGCCAGAAGGCGGCGGCGGTCCTAACTATCCAAACATGTAAACCCTGTTTGAGATAATATAGCTTCATAAAAAACCGCTCTTATAATCATAAGAGCGGTTTTTTGATGCTTGTAGCTTGAATGGCATATTTTCTTGATTTGCTTTTAAAGGTTAATCAGTCCACGCATCACGATTGGCTTCATCTTTTAATTTCACAAAGTCATCGGGATCGAACTTGATTTGATCGCCCGTTTTACCTTCTTTGATTTGTCTTTCATAATCACGCAATATTCTGAGCGCAACCGGTGACAAGATTAAAATCGCTATTAAGTTAACGAGTGCCATGAGACCCATCGATAAGTCAGCAAAGTTCCAAATAGCAGGTAAGCTAGCAATAGCGCCGACGAACACCATGCCCAAAACCATAAAGCGGAAAATCATAATCATGACTTTGGCATTTTTTTCACCAGAGATAAATTCAAGATTAGATTCACCATAACTATAGTTGGCAATGATAGAAGTAAACGAGAAGAAGAAAATAGCAATCGCGACGAAAATCACGCCCATATCACCCACATACTTCGACAATGCTAACTGGGTTAATTGAATACCCTCTTGTTCGACACTCGGGTCGACCACGCCAGAGAGAATAATAATGGCAGCAGTGGCTGAACAGATAACCAGCGTATCCATAAATACACCGAGCATTTGCATAAAACCTTGCACGGCAGGATGGTCAGGATGGCTTTTTGCCGTTGCCGCTGCATTAGGCGCTGAGCCCATACCGGCTTCGTTCGAAAACAAACCGCGTTTGATACCGTTAATCATTGCCTGTGCAATACCATAACCAATGACACCGCCCGCTGCCTGCTCAAAGCCAAAGGCCGATTTTACAATCAAGGCAATCGCTGCTGGGAACTCGCTAAAGTTAGTGACAATAATATAAAGCGCCAACAAAATATAAAGAATCGCCATAACTGGCACGATTTTACCCGCGATACGCGCAACCGAACGTAGACCACCAAATACCACTGGCGCGACTAGCACCACCAATACCAAACCTGTCATCCAAGTCGGAATCCCAAAGGCTTGATTGGTCGCTTGTGCAATGGTATTTGACTGTACGCCATTGAACGCCAAACCAAAAGCAACCAACAAACAAAGCGAGAAAAATATCGCTAGCCAGCGCTTACCCAAACCTTTTTCAATATAATAAGCTGGTCCACCGCGGTAGACATTGTCATTATGCGGCACTTTGTAGGCTTGCGCTAAGGTTGACTCGATGAAACTGGTCGACATACCCACGATCGCCGTCATCCACATCCAAAACACCGCCCCCGGTCCACCAAGATAGATAGCAATGGCGACCCCTGCCAGATTACCGGTGCCGACACGCGCTGCTAAGGATGTCATCAGCGCTTCAAACGAGCTAATACCGCCATCTTTACGCCCTTGATTTGACACTCGCAATAACTGCCACATATGCCCGAAGTGACGAAACTGAATAAAGCGCGTAGCAATGGTAAAATAAAGACCAGCACCAATCAAAACGAACATCAGCAAGCCATACCATGGATTACTGGCGATTAACCAATCATTATTACCCCAAATAATACTAACACCGTAATTAACGGCGCTATTAAACCAACCTGCTATGCTTTCGTTCATACTATATTTCCCTGACTGACTTTCTATATTTTTAACATACGTTATTAATTAATGTGACTGTCCACCCTCTTATGACGCTTTGTTCTCTCCTGACCTCTCTAACAGTACTGGAAAGCTAAGCGATAAAGTGGCAATAAAATCACCCATATCATGTTGGCGTATTTTAACTGACTGGTGATTATTTAACTGTTTCAATCGTTTATTTAGAACTTTTAATATCTCTAAACTTTTGATGAGTAAAAAACTTTAAATAAAAAATCTATTGTTATAAACAAATAATAATGAAAAACTTTTAAGACTGACTAATAGTGATGACAGTATGACTATATTTATATAACGCTTATTTATTACAAAAAAACTTGGCAACATAACATGTGTTTATGAGTTCTTAATTGTTATTTTTAAAATAAATGCTATTTTTGACTTTTAGCTATTAATATAGCTAGAAGAGCAAATCCTTAACATTAATAAGGTGTTAGTAGGCTATTCTGTCAAAGACGGCAGATTTATTAACCTTTACTAACATAAGTTAGCTAGAGTTTCTATGGAACGAATATTTAGTTACATAAAGTAAATAAAATTTATTTATTGTTAATTAAGTCAATATTGTATATATTCCTAATAAGTTTATAAAAAACGCTTGCAATACTTACTGGAATGAATAAGTTTTGAAGTATTGAAGCCATATTATCAGGAAGATGATATGAATGATGAGACAGAGGATTGTCAGCCAATACCGACCTTCCTACTTAAATCTCACTGTTTATATCCGCTTAATTTTATAAAAACCCCTTTATATCTGTTAATAGATAACAAAAAGATAAATTTTTAACCGGTTAATATTGATTTTATCCTGCAAATTTTATGGTGTCATACCGAGCAACTTAACATCAGTGTATGTATCGATAGCATTGAAAGAATTTGCTCATATGTTGATAATTTTGGGTTACTTATCTGATTGATCATTCTGCTTTAGCCGTTCGTCTACCGTTTTTATGGTTTTAAGATGGACTGAGTGTCACACTGCTTTTGGTAGTAGCACAAACACTAAAGCAAAATGACTTGTCAGACTCAAATCAGTGACCTTGTTTTTATGTTAGGCAAAAGGAGTTGTCCTATGGAGAACCACAACGATTCATCAGGTTATTGGCGCGCCAATCTCCGTCTCATTAAAGTCAGCCTTGTCATTTGGGCGTTAGTCTCTTATGGTTTTGGCATCTTACTACGTCCATTATTGTCAGGTATTCGAATAGGCGGTACCGATATAAGCTTTTGGTTTGCACAACAAGGGGCGCTTATCGTATTTATTGCCCTAATCTTCTTCTATGCATGGCGCATGAATAAACTAGATAAACAATATGGTGTAGACGAGGAATAGCCCTATGAGTCAATTTACGATTAATATTATTTTTGTAGGCCTATCCTTCGCTCTATACTTCGGTATTGCTTGGTGGGCACGTGCAGGTTCGACCAGTGAGTTTTATGTAGCTGGCGGCGGTGTGCATCCAGTAATGAATGGTATGGCAACGGCTGCTGACTGGATGAGTGCGGCGTCATTTATCTCGATGGCAGGTATTATTGCAACGGGCGGCTATGCGGCATCAACCTACTTGATGGGTTGGACCGGCGGTTATGTACTACTGGCCATGCTCCTAGCGCCTTACCTACGTAAATTTGGTAAGTTCACGGTTCCTGATTTTATTGGCGACCGTTTTTATTCTAAAACTGCGGCTATGATTGCGGTGGTTTGTTTGATTATTGCTTCAACCACTTACGTTATCGGTCAGATGACGGGTGCTGGGGTGGCATTCTCACGCTTCTTAGAAGTTGATAACACCACTGGTCTGATTATTGCGGCCGTTGTTGTATTCTTCTACGCCGTACTTGGTGGTATGAAAGGGATTACCTACACGCAGGTTGCGCAGTATGTGGTTCTAATGATTGCCTATACGATTCCTGCTGTATTTATCTCACTTGAGTTGACGGGCAACCCGATTCCAGGTCTTGGTTTGTTCTCAAACCATGTTGAAGCAGGTATTCCTATCTTAACCAAGCTTGATCAAATCGTCGTCGACTTAGGCTTTACCGCTTATACCGCTGATGTGCCGAACAAGCTAAACATGGTGCTATTTACCTTATCATTGATGATTGGTACAGCGGGTCTACCGCACGTTATCATTCGCTTTTTCACGGTTCCTAAGGTGGCTGACGCTCGTTGGACAGCTGGTTGGACGTTAGTTTTCATCTCGCTACTATACTTCACTGCCCCGGCAGTAGGTGCGATGGCACGTTTAAACCTAATCGATACCATTTATCCACAAGGTGTTGACGCCCCTGCTATCGAATATGATCAACGTCCAGACTGGATGAGAACATGGGAAGAAACCGGTCTTATTAAGTATAACGATCTCAATAACGATGGTCGTATCCAGTTATATGCCGATAGTGGACTTGGTGCAGCAGAGCTAGCATTGGCTGCCGCAAACACTGATGGCGGTGATGTCGCTGCTACAACAGCTGCGGTTGAAAAAGCAAAGGCTGAACATGCTTTAGAGCGTGATGGTGTCTTTGTTGATAGAGGCTGGGCAGGTAACGAACTTGACGTAAACGCTGATATCTTAGTGTTGGCTAACCCAGAAATTGCACAGCTACCAGGTTGGGTTATCGGTCTTATCGCCGCAGGTGGTTTGGCAGCAGCGCTATCAACGGCAGCTGGTCTACTACTCGCTATCTCATCAGCGATTAGTCATGACTTAATCAAGCGTAACCTTAACCCTAATATTAGTGATGCAGGCGAGCTAAAAGTAGCACGTATCACGATGGCTATCGCTATTGTGGTTGCGACATGGCTCGGCATCAACCCTCCAGGGTTTGCCGCACAGGTCGTAGCATTAGCCTTTGGTATTGCAGGTGCTTCACTGTTCCCTGTATTAATGATGGGTATTTTCTCGAAACGTATTAATAACCTTGGCGCCATTGCTGGTATGCTAACCGGTCTTATTAGTATTTTGGTCTATATCTTTGTCTTCAAAGGCTGGTTCTTCATTACTGGTACTGCAAACTTCCCTGATACTGAAGAGTACTGGTTGTTTGGTATCTCGCCATTATCATTTGGTGCGGTTGGTGCCCTATTGAACTTTATCGTCGCATTCGCTGTTTCTTATGCAACTGCGCCTCCACCAGCACATATCCAAGAGTTGGTTGAAAGTGTTCGTTCTCCACGTGGCGCTGGTGCGGCAATCGATCACTAAGCCATTAAAAGTGCAAATGATGGATAATCTTTTACGATAATATATCACTCACAGGCAGTAGCTGCTTGTGAGTGATTTTTTTATCCATCACTCTTAAAAGTAAAAATGATGAGAAAAATATTCATAAATGACATAATAAATGCGCTTAAAATACTCGTAAAAGTAAATTTGTTTTTAATAATTGGTATTAAATGCGCTGATGGCGTTAAGGAAAAGTATTATGCTTTTTGAGTTTATCGCTACCATAGCAGCTGGGTTTGGTCTGGCTGGGATAGCATTGGTTATAACTCACTTGAGTAAACTGGCTGGTAAGAAAGCGCCAAGATGGCTCATTCCATTATTTGGTGCCATCGGTATTTTTGGTTTTCAAATAAGCCAAGAGTATAGCTGGTTAGGTCAGCAGGTCGCCCAGCTTCCTGAAGGCGTCCATGTTGTTAAAAAGGTTGAAGAAAGCACGTGGTTTCGTCCTTGGTCATATGTCAAACCACAGACATTACGCTTTATCGCCGCTGATAGCGGACACGCTCGCGCCAACGCCGATGCGCCAAATATTTATTTGGTTAATTTATATTTGTTTGAAAGACGTCGAAGTGTGCAGCAAGTACCGCAAGTTATTGACTGTGCTGCCCTTGCTCGTGCAGACTATGTACTACAAGAAAAAGACAGTAAGCTCAGTATTGATGAGCACGTGAAGCAAACCACCAAGTGGCGACCTTTAGAAAAGACTGACCCGCTGTATACCAATGTTTGTATTAATAAAAGTTAAGACTGATATCTTATTGAAAATCTGATATTAAAAATAAATCTGACATTGAAAACATTGTTGTGCTCATAGAAGTTAATAATGCGTATTCATACTGCTATAAGCATGCTTTGAATTCGCTCCTAACAGTAAGCCGGCGCATAGCCCACCAAAATGCGCCGCAAATGAAATGCCTTGCTGCGGCATCAAACCTTGTTTAATGGTCAACCAATAGCCGGTCCCCATCACGATACAAGCTAATAAGTAGCCCCATCGCCTTGCAAATACTGCCCCGCCTATCATGTAACCAAGCATCGCGAAACAAAGCCCCGACGCGCCGATATGAATCGATAACGGCGAACCAATGACCCAAGTTACCAATCCTGAGGCCACGATTAATTTAATTACCGTACGATAAGCATTATTTTCAAATAGCCCAAATAAAAATAGAATTTGTAATAGCGTTAACGTATTGCCAAGTAAGTGGGGGAAATTGCCGTGCATCGTCCATGATGCAAAAACCCCAATCATACTACCGGTATCTAGTGCACGTGGCACAATACCAAAAATATTCCACAGACCAAAAAATACCGTTTCATTAAGAAAGAACATACTCCACATCGGTATAAGAACAAAAGCATATAAGCCGATGACTTGCTTAATTCTTTGCATGACTAGGGTGAATAATTGCTGCCATTTCATCTGACGTATTACCTTTTAAATCTGTTAATTTTATTAAAGCTCTATTAATGACTCGCAGAGAAATTCGAGCTTTTCACAGGTTTAAATGATAACAATGACGCGTCTTCGTCTGCCGTTAATATACTTTTGGCATGCAGCAATGAGTTCGAATGATAAGGAACTAGGGCCGTCGGCATAAAATTACGCGCAGCATCAATATGTTTGACCGAATCATCAAAGAAAATATGTGGTGCAAAGGTTTTTAATACCGAAGTTTTTTCAAGTCCGCCTAAAAAAAATGCCATATCAAGATCAACACCCCAGTCTCTCAAAGTTTTTATAGCCCGCAGGTCAGCAGGAGCATTACGGGCAGTGACTAAGGCTATCTTCATAGGAGAAGTATGCAAGCTTGCAGGCAAACGCTCCTGCATCTTCGACAGCTTAATCAACAGCTCTGCATAAGGTCCCTTTTCTATAGGTAAGTCACGCATTTCGGCTTCACGCTCATGAAAAGCCTGCAAACCTTTTTGCTTATAGAGCAGCTCACCTGAGTCATCAAATAATACCGCGTCACCATCAAAGGCGATACGCAGCTGATTTGTGTCTAGCTCATAAGTATTTATAGGGGTAGCATCCAATATCGCACAGGCACAAATATTGGCATCTGCAACTTGCTGCGCATCATCACGATTGGTGGTCAAAAACAAATCCACATTAAAATCTTTAATATAGGGTGCTACAGGACTTCCAGAGATAAATGCCGAGCGTGAAATGGTTAAGCTATGTTCACGAATTGCATTGAGCACTTGAATACCCGTATCAGGGCTGCTTTTTGAGACAATCACCACTTCCACTAACGGCGTCTCAATACCTGAACCTTGCCCCTCACAGTCATGACAATAATTATTTAAATTTAATAATGCTTTGATAAGTGGATAGCCTGCACCGATACTGAGTGGATCATTCTCACGTTCTGTCATATAGTTGCGAAACTCTTTAATCGCATCGCTAGGTCGCTGCTGTAATAACGCTATCAAATGATTTTCAGATTCTGATAAATCAAATAAAGCGGTTGCTGATATTGCAACGATTAAGGTATTGGTAAAATCTACTGCCATAACTTTCTCTATTTATAAGAATCTGATTAAAACTGTCATATCAAAATATCTGCGACCAGTTTACTATATTTACTGCAATCTATAATGTTAAGAAATTTTTATGAGAAAAGCACCAGCTTATTACTGATTAGAGAACATAAAAAAAGCCTGCATACACAGGCTTTTTATTTTTTGAAATTAGGTTTGTAAGTAATTTAGTATTATTAATAATAATTAACTAAGATCAGTATCTTCATTAATGACAAAGCTCACAATCATAATGACATGATACTTATCAATCTTACCATCTGTAATGCCTACTTTCTGCTCTTTTACCCAAGCACCTTGAACATTGTTAATAGTTTTGGCGATACGCGCCACGCCTTTTTGAATAGCGTCTTCAAAACTTTTTTCTGAGGTACTACTTACTTCAATATTTTTTGCAATAGTCATAATTTTATCATCCTTGTGATTATTAATTCTTATCATATTAAATTTATCTATAAAAGCTCATGTTTTCAAAGCAATCCTGCATTGACAACATGGACTATAATTATCATAGCTTTAATAAGTGCTCTCAACAAGGGATCGATGTTAAGTTATGTATTAGGGATATATAAAACCGTCCTTAAACCCAACCCCTCGGCAAAAGAAAACCCCCAACGAATTAACGTTGGGGGTTTTCAGGAATAGAGAGCTGACGATGACCTACTCTCACATGGCCGGAGCCACACTACCATTGGCGCGATGAT
>NZ_JBXWIV010000023.1:0-41838 GCF_058197955.1 Janibacter sp. CoH_79_TC_3 | reverse complement strand
TGGGTTTACACCGCCTTTATTATTGATGTGTTTGCTCGCGCTATCGTAGGTTGGAAAGTCTCTAATCGCATGAACACCGATATGGTAATGGCAGCTTTAAATCAAGCGATAACAGACAGGAACCATCCCAAAGATGTCATTCATCACAGTGATCGAGGGGTTCAGTACTTATCCATTCGCTACACAGATAAGATGACGGACTCTGGCATTATTGCCTCGGTCGGCACTACGGGTGATTCTTATGACAATGCACTGGCTGAAACGGTTAATGGGCTGTACAAGTCTGAGGTAATTGACTATTTAAAGGAAGACTGGACTGGCATTAACGATGTTGAATTAGCCACGCTTGAATGGGTAGATTGGTTCAATAGGACTCGTCTACATAGCACAATTGGTTACGTGCCACCTTTTGAGTTTGAAAAGCGGTATTATGATAGTTTAATCCTGTCAGGTATTGCTGCCTGACTCAAGTAAATCACTCTCCGATATACTCGGGGCGGTTCAATGAAGTCTTTATCACCTACTTTGTATAAGTCTCGAAACTTATTGGTCATTATCTTCATTATATCTCTATCTTCAATAAATCTATCTAAAGTCGGCAAGAGCTGATCACTATTTTCAGACGCAAATAACCTTGGTTTATTATGAATGGTTTGAAAATCAGCATGATTCTTAAGGTGCTGAGCCTTACTAAGCCAACCGTCAAAAACATGCGGTTCTATCTCAAAAATATCTATTAATTCAGTATGCGTATAGTCTCCTTTTTTCGTGTAAGCATTCAGAACTTGGCGTACTTCATCAAACGCATATTTCTTACGTTTTTTATGCTTTACGCTTACTGGGTCTATAAGCTGGTTTTTGATTTTAGGCCTCATAAGCGGCTTGAGCTTTATTTTCTTAATGAAATAGCCATTCAAAGCAATCGGATCGTTTTTAAGCTTGCTTTTTCTACGTCTAGGCACATCTAGCACGTCACTGTGTTCAGGTTGTAGCATAAAATTTGTGTGATAAAGAAGCATCCCTATCTCAATATCTATCAAATGGACGTAAGAATCGAAAGTAGTACTTGGGCTTGCATGACCCGCTATGCCAGCTAATGCATATGTTTTCTTATACTGTATCGATGTTTCGATATAGTTCAATATTTCACGTGCCTTATCTTCATCATAGGGCAATAATTTTTTTAGCGCCTGCAAGCTGTTATGTTCATAATCATCAAAACGATAGCTGTTATCATATAAAAAAGACATGAGCTGAAAATTGGTCAGACAGCTGTGCCTTAAATGATGTGTTATCAAATTAATTAGTAAAGAAAGAAAAAATTACCATATACTCGATACCAAATGGAAGTTAATAAAATTAAGCGACAATGATAACGACTACAATATCAGTCAGTCAGATATTTATCAGTTGTTTGCTTATGGTCATAAGTATTTAGATGGGAGTGGAGACATGATGCTTATTTATCCTAAGCATCATCAGTTCGAAATACCTTTGGAGTGTTTTTATTTAGTAGAAAAATTGAGGTTGTGGGTAATACCATTTTGTATTGAAACTGACAAATTGGTTATCGGTGAATGGGTAGAAAGGTTTCCGTCTTTACCTCAAACTTAGTTTGAGGCTAATCCTTTAATCTCCTGAACTTATCGATAAGCATAAAATTTGGGGATCAGTTATCATCAGCAACTTTTAATAATCTTGGTCACAAAATGGTCACCGAGCACTTGGTCACCGATTTAGAAGAGTCAGAGTACATGCACACAGACTTATAGAAAATACATTATTAAAGAGTAGACTACTTCTTAAGGGTTGATAAAGACAGAATAACCAACCCTTACGAATAAAGGCTTTAAGGAGAATTTCAGACACAAAAAAACCTCAAACAATCTAATGTTTGAGGCGAAACTTGCTTAAACCCAAAGGTCTAAATTCGTTTTAAATATGGCGCAGCGGACGGGACTCGAACCCGCGACCCCCGGCGTGACAGGCTAGACCCACCATATTTCGTTAATGTATATTAAATTATATTAACCTACAAATTATTATAAAAAAAGGCCTACAGGATAATATTTCAAATGACGTTTAGCGTCATTTAACGTTATTTATCAAGTCAGATGTACCAATTTTGGTCACTTATAGAGTATAAAAATTATACTTTATCATGAAAATATAAGTATATATTTTATACATTTAACTTAGATAGATTTTGCTAAAAAGTGTGTAACTCTACATCCGTACTCCTCCAAAAGCCGTATCATACTGTTTCATTGTTAGCGAATGGCTACCGATTGCTGAACTAGACGTGGTTTAATTTACTGTTAAGATGCGTGATTAAAATCTCCCAAATTTAACTGTATGGGATTGACGGCAGGGTTCAGTCAGTTTGATCAGTAAGTCCGCGATCTACTTATTCTTATCCCTTGCCGCCGACTTTTGATAGTAGCAGGTCACGCTGATATTAAAGATCAAGCAAGCACGGCGTATGCTAATGCAACGCTCTTTGATATAGTGACAATCCATCTCACGGCGCCTTTGTGGCGCTACCACTTTTTTGTCATGGCATCCTGTAGGATGTCGGACTTAAGACATTCATCAGCGTACATTTTCTTAAGACGGGCATTCTCAACCTCAAGTTCTTTTAAGCGAGCAATCAAAGAGGCATCCATACCACCATACTTTGAGCGCCAATTATAAAAGGTGCTTTGGCTAATGTTGTGCTCGCGACATAGCTCGGTGATAGGACACCTTGTTCTGCTTGTTTGAGGATGTTAATGATCTGGTTGTCAGTAAAACGTGTCTTTTTCATAGGATTCTCCTGCTGATATATTTTAGCAGTTACTCTCTATTTTTAAGTGTTCTTTTTTATTGGGGGGATTACACTTCCTTGCCAAACTCCTTAGTAATCTGCGTCTGTGCTCCAAGCTCCTCATTGACTCGATTAGCATCGAAAACATTCTCAAGTATCCCTGCATACTCAGCTTGGTTGCCCGTAGTGATGCCACTATTACCTGCTATGCCCGTGATTCCTGCTTTGGTTATGCTGCTATCACTGTCGCTGTCATCACCGTAACCCAGTCCGTTCATCGTCGCTTGTGGCTTGCCTGTGGTGTTACCTAGACTCACGCCAACCTGAATCACATCACCGTCATAGCTGCTGGTATTCTCAATGTCTTGGGTAGTGATACCGCCAAGACTTTGGTAGTTGTTTAGACCTAGTTCTAGTGCTTTGTCTGTAGTGGTAGTCGCGCCACCTATCAGCGTAGTTTTACCATCCACAGTGAGGTCAAAGCCACCATCTCTTGTAAAGATACCCGACTGCTGACCCACCGCTTTATAGTCGGCGTTGATGTCTGTCTTACCGCCATTGACTGAGAGACTGGAGCCTGCGCCTTTTAGGTCAACATCAGCGCTAAAGCCGATGTTCTTCTGCTTGCTGTCATAATCGTAAGTATCTTGTAGCGATTCGATGTTGACGTTACCGCCAATCACGCCTTGGGCTTTATCAGTGTTGATGACCCCGCCAATGATGTTGACGTCATTGCCGATATCTAGAGTGGTGGTATTACCCACGTTGATTTGACTATTCGCGTAGGTAGTAGTGTCGCTCTTAGCGTAACCTTTGCCGCGACTAGCATTAGCGGTGATACCGATACCGTTTCCTGTTGACGCATATCCCCCAATCGCCGCGCTTGAGCTTGAGTTATCACTACGGGTGTTACTGTTTTGGGCTACCCCGTTGACGTTGAAGTCATTGTCCGCTTGGAACAAGGCGTTGTTGTTGACGTTTAGGTTACTGCCGTTGATATCAATATTACTATCTTTGCCAGCGCTTGTAGCGATAAGCGCTAGGTTGTTAGTATTAATATTTGAGCCTTGGTTGACCTCAGTGTAGCTTAAGCTATTTGATTGGCTCTTTTGACTACCGATAGTGGCTTGAATTCGGGTGTTGCCTGCGACGTTTTGAATGCTGCCAAGTGATTCTTGTACTTGGTTGGCAAGGGCTTTTACCTTATACTCGGATAAAACAGTGTTTTACTGTTCTATCGTTTACCATTAACAAAAGCCTTAGTCTTACAATTAGTCAAAGGTTTTTAATTGAGCTTAAGTATATCGGTGCTCTATTACTTTAAACAATTAAGAAGTTGAAGGTCTCAAGCTCTGATCAGTCCATACAATTCATAAAATACATAATTTTATTTCAATATTGAAACTCTTCTCCATATTCTCTAAAATCAAAAAAGCCTTCCTGCCTTGACAATAAATGAGCTGCGTATTTATCTATTGCTTCTGCTGGGTTGATAAGCGTCTTAATGCTATAAACATCTTGATCTTGGATAAAAAACATATCCTTACTGACGTGATTAGTAATAGAGAATAGTTGAAAATTATTCTCTTGCTCTAGACCATTAAACCTAGTGTCGATTAAAGCACGAAGTTGAAAATGAGTTTCATAACTGTCATCATCTTCATAATCCACTAAAAAAGGCTGTTGAAACTTATCTTCTAAAAAAGCGACTTTTTTCTTAGCCTCTTTTTTCTTTCCTTCAATATCTGTGCAAATTGAACCAAGAGGAGGGTTGTTACTTGATGGTAAAGCACTTGCGGCTAGCGGCCCATAGTTTACTCCGTCGGAAATATACCAACCTGCGCTACGCCACAACCATGATTTGACAATCTCTATTGGGATATTAAATTCATTTTCTTCCGCATCATCGAAGATATAAGGGGAATATTTTAAGTAAATAATAATGCCATTGATATTAATGCCAAACGCTGTGATATCTGAGAATATTTCTGGAATATCTGTTCTTTGGATAGCATAAAAGAACTGTTCTTTAACCTCGGATAAGACCTTGTAAGTTGCAGGCTGAGTAGCTTTAAAGGAGGTGAAAAAGTATTCGTGAAAGCTTTGTTCTTTTGGCTTACTGTCTTTAAAATTTAATGGGTCATGACGAAACCGATCAAATCCTAAGGTGCTAATTCGATTTTTATAGTAAATGTCATCTGCACTAAGCTTACTCAGGTCATAATATATTTCATTAAACTCGTTTAAAATCTGAGTATTCATTTTATTTACCTCCTTTGGCTTTGATAGCATCGGCTATATCTTTGCGTATCTGCATTTGAATTTCTAGAATACGTGCTTTGTATTGTGCATTAATCGGTATTGGCGTACCCCCTTTATTTCCATATTGTACCCAACCTCCATTTGAGTATTCTACTTTACTGCCTTTAGATCCATTCAAATAACCAGGTATAGGCATTAAATTATCACTAGAATTGATGATTTTATTTAATTCAGCAGTTGTTAAGTCTTTACCTGCTAACCTTTTAGCTTCAGCTCTCGGCAAAACATGATCAACCTGTGGTTTCACATTATCAGGAAAGTTCTTTAATTTACCATCAAAGGGATCTAAATAACGAACCTTATTTGTTTTAGGATCAACCCAACCAGCTGCTTTGAATTTTGGTTCAATACTTCCCCAGTTGTTAGTAAAATCGCAACAATCCGCATTATGTACCCAAATACCCATCTCACCAATATGATAAGTATGGAAGTCTTGTACTTCAAAGTTATAAACTGTGTCAGTTTCTTCTAATTGAGTTTGGCTAATAACAGTTGCTGTCACATTGCCATACTTATCTAATAGCTTCATTCCTGATTTTAGAATAGACGCTTTCCGCCAGCCTTCACCATCGATCCAGAATGGATGCTCTTCAGTAGTACTAAAGGTTTCTTCTAAGCCACTATCATGCTTGATCTTAACTTCATAAATAGGGGCATTAGGCGTGACTTTGGTAGCAATAACAGGGCGATAGTCATACTTATCACCAAACTCTTCTCGTGACCAAACCAGCTCACCATACTCAATAGTTTCAATAGGTTTTAGACCGTGTATAGTATGAACTAAAGTACCTGCGGTAAAGCATACTGTACCACTACATACTTTGCTAAAGTCTAAATTTTTGGGTGCGCTTTCTTGCACTGTTTCTTTAACAGCTTTCTGAGCAGTTGTACCAGTAGGTACTTTTCTCAATGCACCAGCGCCTAGAGCTTCATAGACTGCGCCATTTATAACTCTTAAACCCCCATCTATATAGATACAATCAGCAGGACGCGATGTACTACAAGAAACGACAGAATTGTTGTTTTGTTTATAACCATCTAAAGTCGTTTGTGTACCAGGATATAAACGATATACATTCTCAAGCTCTTCAAAATTAACGTTACTATAATCAACTCTAAGCTGATTTAGACAGGCTTCGGTGGGGTTATCTTGACAAGATTTTATCTCTTTAAAATTATCTTCAGCCATTTTTGCTGCTAAAGATCTAATCTCTCTAAGTTCAGTATCAAGTTTACCGCCCGTATATCTTCTTTTTGCTACGGCAATCTTATATAGCAAACTCTCAACATCTTTATTCTTTAAATTATTATTCTCAACCGCAACCTTATTTGTCTCTGCTGCATTGACTGTATCAGTCACATTACCCGTTGTCGCACCAATACCAGCACCCAAAGCGCTAGTAATGCTACTAATCGTGTCTTTTTGCTCAGCGGTTAGTTTGCTAGGATCACTAGTACCATAAAGGAAATTAGAAAGAATAGGAGCGGAAGCTTCTCCTGTACTAGCAGATAGGCCACCAGTCAGCGTATCATTGCCAGTGGCGTAACTGACAGCAGCACCAAGAATGCCATGAGCTAAAATATGGCCCGTTTGCTGAGCACCTGTGAGATTGCCATCTTGATTATCGGCAAGCTCTTTGTAGTACTGTCCAATCTGATTAGATACAAATGGACTAGCCGCTTTAGCAACATAGCCTGTTACGCCATTAGTATTAGGACCATAAACAGCTCCAGAGATAGCATCAAACAACAGACCTTGGTTTTGGACTTTATCAGCAGCTATGAGCTTGTCTTTTGCAAGGTGAAAATCTCCATTGTTAAACGCTGCTTCCGATTCAGCTCTTAAATCTTGTTCTTTTTTATTAATCTCCGTCTTAATCTTACGACGTTCCTGATCAAAGGCTTGGGTGATCTCAACCTGCGCCCCAAGCTCCTCATTAACACGTGTCTCATCAAACACATTTTCAAGCGCACCTGCATATTCGGCTTGGTTGTCAGTAGTGATACCACTATTACCTGCAATACCTGTGATGCCCGCTTTCGTGATACTACCATCACTATCGCTATCAGTACCATAGCCTAAACCGTTAGTGTTGCCTTGTGGCTTTCTATCGGTCATACCGAGACTGACGCCAACTTGTATCGCGTCTCCCTCATAGCCGCTAATATTTACTATATCTTGAGTCGTGATACCGCCTTTACTCACGTATTTGTTACGTCCAGCAGCTACTGCCGCATCGGTCGTGGTAATCGCGCCACCTATCAGCGTAGTTTTACCATCCACAGTGGGATCAAAGCCACCATCTCCTGTAAAGAGTCCTAATTGCTGATCGACTGCTTTATAGTCGGCATTGATATCGGTCTTGCCACCATTGACCGATAGCCTAGAGCCTGCACCTTTTAGGTCGATATCAGCTGTAAAGCCGATGTTCTTTTGCTTACTGTCGTAGCTTGCGCTGTCTTGCAAGGATTCAATGTTGACATCGCCGCTAATAGCGCCTTGGATATTGTCTGTGTTAAGTACCCCGCCTATGATGTTGATGTCATTGCCGATATCTAGGGTAGTCGTACCACCCACGTTGATTTAGCGGTTGGTGTAGAAATGCGAAAAAGCCACAATACTAAAAGTATCGTGGCTTTTTTTAAATTTAAATCGTCTAAAATTGCAAATTCTATTTTCCTATAGTAAAACAACACTATAAAAATTACTAATAGCTAAGTATTTATCAATTCTTCAATACCCTCACAATCACCTGAAACCTCGATAACATACCAATTTACAGCAATTAAAAAGCTCAAGTTACTGTTTGACAAAAAATACTCAATACCAAAAGACTCTTCCATCAACTCACCGACTCTTTGTATGTTTTCAACTTCCAAAACTATATTTCTATCAATTCCTTCTTGATCAAAAAACAGATAACCTTTTTGCCCTTTTATTGCTAAAGTATATGTAAACTCATTATATTCTAAAGGGATAATTTTACTATTATCTGATATTGCTAAATGACCGCTCGTCCTCAAAGGATCAAACTTTCTAAAAATTTTAGAAATTAATTTTTCAGCCTCTATTCCCTTAATAATTGAATAATTGAGACCTATTTTATCTGCGTTTGATGTTAATTCATTTACAATATACATTAACTTTATCTCCTTGTCGCTGGAATATAATCTACAAATATATGCCCTCTAACTCTATCTGAACCTTTACCAGGAGTCTGATATCCTATATGTGGCTGATGAGGCCCTTCACCTAGCTGACCGTTACTTTTTACATTATTAAACCTAGGTATATCTATATTGACGTTAGCACCGTTAGGGCCTACATATTCAGTAGGAATTGTTTTTCCATTGATATCTTTACCCCATTTCGAAACCTTATAACTTTTTCTAGGAATGCCAGTTTTTTTGAAGGCTAGATTTAAAGCATCTCTATAATTTGAAGAAGTTCCTCTTAAATCAAAATCTTTTTTAGGATTGAACTTCCAATTGCTTCCAGTCAGTCCGTTTCCTACTGCAGCTCCTTTGGCAACACGCGAACCACCGACACCTACTACGCCTTGAGCTATTACTCCAAGTATACCATCTTCTCTATACGCCGCATCACTTTGCCATCTAGAGTATCGACTTACAAACTGGTCATTATTAAACGTTACCCCTGTACGTAAGCTTCCCGTGCCAAGCCCACCTAAATTCTCTATTTGAGAATATAGTTTAGGGTCGAAAAGTGTGTCACCTTTGTACTTTTCGCTTCCAGTATAGTAATTCTTAATGTGTTGCCCACATCTTTGATAGTTGTAGTTGGTCTCACAATCGTTAGCGAAGCTTGCTTGCTGTACTTTATCAAGCTTTTGATAAACATTATTGACACGGGTGATACATTTTTGATTACCATTACAACCTTTTAAACCTTTTAGCCAATTCTCTAGTTGTATATGATTCAAGTAATTATTCTGAGTCTGATTGACACTATTAGCCGTACTGGCAGTATTTCCACCAACTGTAGCACCAACAACTGCTGACAGTCCTAAAAGTAGAGCATTCTTAGTTTTTTCATCAACGCCTTGCTCATCAAGATAATGGCTAACCGCAGGAACAGAGACCGCTGTCGTGCCACTGGCAAAAGCACCTTCAACACTTCCTGTCGCAATAGCACCAACTAAGGTATGCATAGCGACACGGTAAGCGCCACCTTCAGCCCATTTATCTGCTTCGTATAATTTGCCTTGTTCAATAAGATCTAATTGCCTTTTAACAGCAAAGTCCCCAACAGCCTTAGGCGCTTCCTTGCCGAATTCTTTAGTAATCTGCGTCTGCGCTCCCAGCTCCTCATTAACACGTGTCTCATCAAACACATTTTCAAGCGCACCTGCATATTCGGCTTGGTTGTCAGTAGTGATACCACTATTACCTGCAATACCTGTGATGCCCGCTTTCGTGATACTACCATCACTATCGCTATCAGTACCATAGCCTAAACCGTTAGTGTTGCCTTGTGGCTTTCTATCGGTCATACCGAGACTGACGCCAACTTGTATCGCGTCTCCCTCATAGCCGCTAATATTTACTATATCTTGAGTCGTGATACCGCCTTTACTCACGTATTTGTTACGTCCAGCAGCTACTGCCGCATCGGTCGTGGTAATCGCGCCACCTATCAACGTAGTTTTACCATCAACTTCTAGATCAAAGCCACCATCTCCTGTGAGTATTCCAGACTGTTCACCAACCGCTTTATAATCCGCATTGATATCAGTCTTACCACCATTAAGAGATAGACTAGAGCCTGCACCCTCCAAAGCAACATCTGCGGTGAAGCCGATGTTCTTCTGCTTGCTGTCATAAGTTGCAGTATCTTGTAGCGATTCGATATTAACGTCGCCAAGGATTTGGCCTTGCGCTTTATTGGTGTTAATGACCCCGCCTTTGATGTTGACATCATTACCAATATCTAAAGTCGTGGTATTACCAACTTTAATGTTACTGTTGGCATAAGTCACTGAATCGCTGTTGGCATAGCCTTTAGCGCGACTGCCACTAGCGGTTATACCTACACCACTGCCTGTTGAGGCATAACCGCCGATAGCGGTATTTGAGCTTTTATTAGTGCTACGGGTATTACTGTTCTGTGCCACGCCACTGACGTTGAAGTTATTATCCGCTTGGAATAGGGCATTATTGGTGACGTTTAGATTACTACCGTTAATATTGATATTACTATCAGTACCTGCGCCGGTTGCGATAAGCGCTAGGTTATTAGTGTTAATATTTGAGCCTTGGTTGACCTCGTTATAGCTTGAGCTGTTGGATTGACTCTTTTGGCTGCCAATAGTAGCTTGGGCACGAGTATTACCCATGCCTTTTAGATTGCCATCTAATAAATCATAACCAGCGCTATTGGCTTCTTTAGCAAGTGCTTTTACCTTGAAAGCGCCAGCGACACCTGCCATACCTTTCATGCGTACGCTGTCAGTGTTACCACCCGCATCCACAAGAGCGTTAATGCTTTTAGCACTGTCAACGAGACTGTTAGAGACCGATACGGTCATACCGCTTTGTTTAGATTTTTGCTCGCTCTGATTGGTGTAGACGTCCATGGCGTTGTCAATATTGATACTCTTAGCTCGAACGACGGTGTTGCCTCGATTGGGGTCTTTGAAGTCCTTATCACTGTCATCCCCCATTCCAGCGATCAAATTACTACCCGTTTGCTGATATTTGCCTCCTGCGGTGATAATGACGTTGCCGTCGATGGCACCGACATTGCTTGCGGTGTGGGTTAGTGCAGTGCTGGCATTGCTGTCATCGTTTTGCTGTTTGCCAATGGTAAAGCCCATGCCGCCATCAGCACTGAATAGGCCTGATTTCTTGGTTTGACTACTGCTGCTTTGGCTTGAGGTGTTCTTAGCGGCTAGGATGCTGATGTCTCTGCCTGCGGTAAGAGTAGTGCCTTTGTCACTAATGGCATTAGTGCCTGTGAGGCTGATGTTGTTACCCGCTTGGATGGTAACTTTATTACCTTCTAAGTTGCTGGTAATGGCATTATCGCTTTGTGAGTCAAAGCGCTCTTGGGTGATCTTTTTGCCTAAGAAGCCTTTGTCGGTAGATTTAGTGGCGGTGCTTAGGTTCTGAGTGTTACGACCCTCACTAAAGGTGATGTTATTGCCTGCAATAATACCAACGGTGCCAGTATTGCTGCTGATTTGAGTGGCTGTGCCGGTGACATTATTACCCGCTTTAACGATGATGTCACTGCTACCCGTAAGGTTGCTGCCAACATCACGGGTTTCGCCTTCTTTGATGTAGTTATTAGCATCGCCAATACTATTAGTCTGGTAGCTAGTTTTGACAGCATCAAGAGCGACATTACCCTTAGTGTCAATAAAGCTGCTTCCGCCTTGATTATCTAAACGACCAGCGCTAAAGGTGGTGTTGCCGCCGACGTTGGCAACAAAGGTAGTTAAGGGGTTGCCACTCGCATCGACTTGACCTTTGAGGCCATCGCCGATATAGATGCTGGCGATTTGAGTGATGCCTGTACGGGTCCCATTGCTAGCGCCTTTAACGGCTTCAGTGCTATAAGTGAGGCTGTTATTATTGAGATCGCCTCCAATATCAAGTTGCATAGCACTGTTAGCGCTTAAGGTCGCACTGAGGTTGTTGAGATCGTTTTTAGTGCCGATTTGGACGAAGTTGCCTTTGATAAGGCCGCCGTTCTCATTGGTTAGGTTATTAGCATTGATTTTGAGGGTGTTATGACCGACGATGTTGCCTTGGTTGCTCAAATCTCCGGTTAGTTGCATGTTGATATTGTTGGCAGCGATTAAGTTACCAGTGCCATCGATTTGACCTACCGCTTGGCGAGTATAGACTTTGGGTACCAATACCTTTTGACTAGTACCATCCGCTAAGGTGACCTCTTGCTGTACCAGCCATATCATGTCGGTAGTTAATTGAGCGACTTGATCAGCGCTCAAAGCAACTCCAGGACGCAGGTTTAGAGCTTGCGCTGTAGTAATGCCAGCATTCATAAGACCTTGATATTGAGAATCTTGATCACCGTAATTTCCTAAATAGTAGCGGCCTGTGAGCATCATGATCTGATCACGGATATACTGCTGCTCGTAGTAGCCATCGCCCAAACGCTTTTGAGTGATACTAGGATCAAGGCTGAGTCTATCGAGCATATAGTTTGACGAGAGCCAGTTTTTATAGTTGGCAAAGGCGGCATCGGACTCTACTAGATAATCCGCATTGCTATCAGGGTTGATACCGTAGAGACCACCATTAGGTAGAGTGACTTTATTGCCACTAGTTCTTATCTCTTCGCTGGCAAACTGATTAATTTGAGTGTTGATATTACCGATTAAGTCCTCAACTTGCGTCGCATTAATCGGCTTACCTTTATTTTGGGCAGCTATTAGATCTTGAATCTGTTGCTTTTGAGATTTAGTTAATTGGCTATTCTCAGCTTTAGCAAATTTATCTAATAAGTTCGCTGCGTCCGCCAGCTCAGTATTAGATACTTCAGTGTTGCCACTTTTGTTATCCGTAGTTTGACTATTTTGCGTAAGCGCTTGCAAAGCATTGGCTATAGACTTTAGCTCATTAACTTTAGGTGTACTAACACCGTAATCGATAACTTCTTTATTTATTTCTTGGTTTAGGATAAGTAGCTCATAAGTGTCTGTAATTATAGGCGCTGGACTATATTTTACAGGCCCCCCTATTTTATCACGGCTCTTTTTACTACCAAGGGCGTGAGAGCGGACTTCTAACAACTGATAGCTACCATCGCGAGCGCTAACTTCGTTACCGATTAAGTCCTCTTTGTTCTCATTAATTAACTCTTTGCCATAAATCTGTTTATTTTCACCAGATAAAATAATACTCTTCTCATTAGTAAAAGTATTACCTGCTAAATACATATCACTACCGGATATAATTCTGGAAGCATCGGAGGCGACTACTCTATCTTTAGATATCGTTTCCGTATAATTATAATCGTTATAGTCTTCACCTAGTTCCTCACCTGTTTCTTTAACATAGTAATCCCAACTGGATCCACGCAACTCGCTTGGATCAAACAATCGACCTTGTTTATCGTTTTTAAAGCGCCATTTATTAACATGTTTTTCAGAGACGATCTCAGTGGTTTTTCTAAAGTCTGCATTAACGTTATTAAGCGTATTAGCGCTGATAGCCATATCGCCTGCTGACTCAATAGAAGCGCCTTTATTAGTTACTGTATTAGCACGACCTATAGCTTGATGATTACTATCTAAACGACCGCCGATATGCATCTCGCCATTACTGATAATCTGCGCTTGACCATTGAAGTCCTCATTAAAGATACCGCTACGTGCCTGATTAGGATTATTATTGAGAGTGTTAACACCAATATCTAAACGGCGACGAGCTGCGATAACAGGAGCAGAGTCTGAGGTAACTTTGTAATATTTAAAGTTATTATTTGCCATTATCTGTTGATATTTACTAGGATCACTTGTTTCTAACTTGGCCAGTTCATCTAAGTAGGTTTGAGACATCCAAACTTGTTCTTTTGATGCGGCATCATAAATCTCTACCAAACACCCAGGACCTGCCTTGCAGTTATCAACCTGTGTTTTAGTAAAGACATCAGGGGTGTTATTTAGCGTTGTCGCCTTTATAGCGACGTGATCGCCATAGATACGCCCATTACTATAGTTATTGACGGTACTAACTGCATCCAGATAGCTATTGACCCCATTGATCAAACCACGATTGTCAATGTTAGCTGAGGCGTTGAGCGCAGTAGTGCCATTACTAGTGATCTCAGCGCCCTTTAGGTTATCGATGTTATTAGCACTAACCGTAAGAGCATTTTGTGCGGATAGTTTCCCACTATTAGTGAAATTGCCTTGAGTCGTCAATTTTAGATCAGCAGCGTTGATGGTATCGCTTGAGCCGTAGTAAACACTATCATAGACATTGATATTGGCTTGATCCACCGCACTAATCGTACCGCCTGCATTGCTATAGCCTCTAGCGGTGATACTCAGATCTTTATTGGCGTTGATTAGCCCTTGGCTGTTAGCAACGACTAGACCGCGCCCTGCTGTATTGCTATCGCTAATGACAATATCTTGACTATTGATGGTACCTGACTGGTTATTAAGCTGATTGCTAGCTTTGATAGTGATTTTATCATTGGCTAGCAGCTGTCCGCCCGTGTTGCTGATTGTAGAGGCGTTAATAGCTAGGGCATTACCAGCTAAGATGCCTTGGCTTTTTTCAGAATTTGCCGATTGCTTCGTACTTTGATTACTCAAAGTACCCGTGGTTAACGTTAAATCTGTGGCGGCTTGAATGAGACTGTCTACGCCATTGTTATTAATACGGCCACTGCTGGCATCACCTATGATTAGATCAACTTTGTTAGCTCCAATCTGACCGCCTTGGTTATCTAGAACAGCATTACCAGTCGCCTTGATAGTCAGCTGCTTAGTGGCTTGCAATTGACCTTGTTTATTGCCCACATTGCCTGAGCTATCAATGGTTAGATTATTAGCAGCGATAAGTCCAGATAGATTGTCCAAGCTACCACTAGTGATAGCCACATCACCATTAGTAATGATACCGAGCTGTTTGTCTGAATTAGCAGGGGTGTTAGTATTTTTATTACTAAGCGGCCCTTTACTTTTAACTAACAGCACTTCATCAGTGCCACTTTGTATAATCAGACCACTGTCGTTATTGATACCTTGCTGACTGAGTAAATCAATAGCAGCTGCAGACAAAGTACCCGTTTGATTATTGAGATCGCCACCCGTGGTGACTTTTAAGGTTTTAGTCGTTGCAATAAGACCTTGGTTGTTCAAAGACTGCTTAGTATCAATAGTCGTATCAGTAGCCGCTTGCAGACGTCCTAAAGAAGCATTGTTGACAGTAGTCGCACTGATCGTGAGATCTTTATTAACTGAGGCAATCTGCGCGTCATTCTTGAGAGTACCGCCATTGATACCCATAGACTCATTACTGGCTATAACCGCATCGCTGCTATTATTTAGACTATCATCCGCTGTGATGGTTGCAGTGCCTTGTGCCATTACAGTCGCTTTATCACTATTGCTTAATTGCTTAGACCCAATAGTGAGGTTTTGACCGCTTTGAATATAAGCTTTTTCGCCTTGATTAATAATATCTGTCGCAACTAGCTGAAGATCACCGCTTTGACTGACCAGTTGACCATTTAAATTAGTAAGTTTGCCCGCAGCGACTTGTAGCGACTTAGCTTGAACGGCTCCCTCAGTACTATCAAAGTCTTTATTAACCGTTGCCGTCATTTTGCCATTACTAATGAGCTTACCTTGCAGGTTTAATAGAGAATCAACAATGACAGTAGCGCCACTGTTAGCACTAGTATTGACATTAGCACTGTGGACTATTGACCCTTGAGTATTGTTAAGCTGTCCTTGAGTGTTGATAGTCAAACTTTCCGCTTTACCACCGATATATCCGGATTTATTATTGATATCGCCTTTGGTTACTAGCGTAAAGGCTTGATTGCCGGTCTGGATGATCGTCCCTGCTATATTTGACAGCTCGCTGATCTGCCAATCAAACTGTCCTGCTTGTAGCACGCCGCTATCGTTAGATAAGCGGCCAGTGGCGTTTAGCGTTGCCAGTTCTGCGACACTAGTATTGGCTTTATTTAAGTTAATATCACCAGCGGTAGCCCTTAGCAGTAGATTACGGCTTTGATTACGACTGCCTATTAAGTCAAGATCACTACCTGTCAAGCTAACACCACCCGTAGCAATGTTAGTACCCGCATTGGTTTGCTGTCCTCGGCTAATTACGCTCAAGTCAGCGTTACCACCAAGCTCACCATTAGCACTGAGTCCTGCGATCAGCTGACCTGTGCTACTTTGAGTAAGGCTACCCGTATTGATAATGCTGTCACCTAGAGCGGCGATA
Source organism: Janibacter sp. CoH_79_TC_3 (assembly GCF_058197955.1). NCBI lineage: Bacteria > Bacillati > Actinomycetota > Actinomycetes > Micrococcales > Intrasporangiaceae > Janibacter > Janibacter sp. CoH_79_TC_3. Next base: position 25,748 of record NZ_JBXWIV010000023.1, on the reverse strand, counting down.
CTGCCTGAATTACTAAGCTTGTTTTGATTAGCTATCGTGATGTCTTTGGCATAGAGACTGCCACTATTGATAAGACTGTTTGAATTGACTTGTAGGCTTTGGCTTGACGATATTTGAGCTTTATTATTTTGTAAGTTGCCTGCATTCATAATGAGGCTGCCGGTATTACTAGTAATAGCGCCCTTATCAGTTTGCTCATTACTGCTAGTATTATTGATTGTGCCGCTAACGTTGAGCTGACTATCCTTAGTTTGAGTAGCTACGTTTTCCTTACTGGCTACTGCTAGAATTCGACCATCGATATTATCTAAATCACTGGCGGTAATATCGAAGCGCTGAGCTTGTATCACTCCATTTTGGTTATCGATATTAGTCGCCACTTGCCAAGTCTGATCCCCTAAACTGAGCACTTGGCCTTTATCGTTAATCACTTTATTAGCAGTTATAGATAGACTAGGGTTAGCCTGCGCCGCCTGCATAATTGCGCCACTGCTATTATCTAAAGTACTAGTCGTTATAGCGACAGTACTGGCGTTACTCGCGATGCGACCACGAGTATTATCAATACCTTCTGCTAGACTTAGCATTAAGTTTTGATTGCCGGTTTGCGTGATTTTACCGTCAGTATTATCTAAACTCTTGGCTATAATATCGAGATTTTGCGCTGATATCTCACTGCTTTGATTGTTCAGATTGCCTTGAGCGCTATCAAGGGTCAAATTCTCTTTTGCCACTATCGTCGCTTTTTGATTGCTGATGTCACCAGTGGTAGCCCTCATAGTGATATTACGAGCTTGCGTGACACTTTCATCTAGACTCACACTACTACCGCTGATAGTCATATCACCAGTAGCCATTTGCTTGCCTTGACTGACTACCTTATCTTTAGCCGTCACTGTCAGAGCAGCACTACCACCCTCAATTAAACTACCATCCGTTTGCATACCGGCAACTAGACTACCAGATGCCGTTTGCGTGATGGTGCTTGCGTTAATAGTAGTATTGGCTTGACTACCGATAAGGCCACTGTTTTGTAGATCATTATTAAGGGTAATTTGGTTACCCGTTTGTCCGTATATCTGGCCGCTGTTAGTTAGACGATTCGCCACAATATTTAGCTGCTGCTGAGCACTAAAGCTACCTTGATTGTTAGTGACATCCTTAGCCTTGACAGTTAGTTTACCTTCACTACTAGTACGACCTTTAGTGTTAATAAGGTTGCCGTTAGCATCAATAGATAGATTGCCTTTGCTACTTATTATCCCTTGCGTATTATCAAGCTCACTACTATTAGTCGTTAGATTGCCATTACTCTGAATAACCCCTTGAGTGTTGTTTAGCTGGTTACCTGCATTAAGGGTAATATCGCCCATAGCCGCGATAGTCCCTTGGCTATTATTGATCTGATCCGATGAGCGAATGTTAATGTCTTTGGTCGCTGTAATTTGACCTTTATTATTATCAAAGTTTGCCAGTTGCCAATTGATTTGATCGAGTTGCAAACGACTGTCAGCGTTAGTGACTTGACCATTACCTGCAATATTTATACGATCTACGGCTAAGCTTGATTTACCTTGGTTGACTGCGCTTAGCGCATCAATGTTAATCTTCCCATTAGTGTAGAGGCTGCCCGTATTGGTAAAATTACTGACACTTATATTACCATCACGAGTGATAGCAGGTAGGGGCGCAAGGTTCGGCGTGGACGCTTCAGTATCACTACCCCCTTGCACACTGCTACCATTAGCGGCGCTAGTTGGTGGCTTAGTAGTAGGAGCAACCGTTGAGGGATTGCTGGCATTAGCATACAGATTTTGCCCGATAATGCCGCCTTGGCTATTAATCAAAGCGCTAGTATCAATAGCCAATTGACCGCTGCCAGTTTGTAGTAGTTTACCACTGTTGTTCAAAGCGCTAGCGGTGATATCAAAGCTGCTAGCTGCTATTTCTCCTGAGTTAGTAATACTGTCCGTTTGTTGTAAGCCTAGGGTATCGCGACTACTAATCACCCCGCTATTTTTCAAAGTTGCACTATCAATATCAATATTTGCACGAGAGCTGGCGATCGTTCCTGAATTATCAACGCTGAAACCTTTAGTGGCGATATCAACCTTACCTTGATTGGCAATCAGGCTGCCCGAGTTAATCAAATTACCATCATTGTCTAACTGCAAGCCACCAGAGCTTGCAATGATGCTACCTGCATTGGTCACACCCATGCCTTTATCGGTACCGATCAGACGAATTTTTCCTGCATACATTGCCCCAAGTGCCGACACATCAAGCGCCACACCGGTTGTAGTGTTGCTAGCATTACTATTCGCTGAAGTGATGACAGTGTCTTGAGCATCAGCCTCATAGCTGACTTTATTGCTACCAGTGATGACATCTAAATTCTTAGCATAGACAGCAGCATTAATCTCAGAGGTCTTAGCTATAATCTGTGTGTAGTCAGAGCCACTAGTATCCAAACCATCGCCGTCTATACGTACCTTACCACCTGTCACATCAAAGCCGGTTAGCTTGCCTTGATCCATCAAAGCATTACCGGTGGTCAATGTCGTACGCGAGGCATTGATAAACCCGCAACCGGCACAACTGATACCAGCAGGATTGGCAATCACCAGCTCAGCTCGTCCGCCTGCAATTTCAGTGTAGCCGCTCAAGCGACTTGGATCACTTGAATTAACCTCATTTAAAATAACACGGGCTTCACCGCGAGCCAGATACGGATTACCTTCAACCCAACCAGCAAGCTGGGTCTGAGCATTGGTGCGACTGTTATTTATAATAGCGCCATCAGCACCGACATCAAATTGACTAAAAACGTTACGTGAGACGCCAGCCGCGCTTGGGGCTTGAATATTCACTTGAGTGGTGCCGTTTGAAGACTTTAGTATTATTGCTTGTTGATTGGCAGCAGCGTTACGATCAGCGACAATGCTCGTGGCATCGGCATAAGCGCTATTACTGATACTGACGCTGCTAGCAACGATGGTGGCAAGCCCTAGCGCTAGCAATACATGCGAGCGCAGGGCTATAAGCTGACCGCCTTGATAGGTACTATTTGTTTGAGTAGCTGTTTGTGAAGCGCCTGCTACTTGGCTTACTTCACTACCGCTATTAGCAGGATTACCTGTTTTGCCTTGAGAGCGTGCCGCCTCAGACACCACCATGAGCATACCACGGGCTTTATTAAAGATAACTCGGTAGCAACCACTGTTCATAATGATGTCCTTAGGTATAGCATTGTTTATGACAAATATTTTTTTGAGCTAAGAAATTTGATAACGCTTAAAGGCGAGTCTTAATACTGCCAACCCAAGCTAAAGCCCGTCACCCATTCTTTATCACTAAAGTTATCGGGCTGAGCTAAAGGGTAACCGGCAAATAAGTCATAGCTGGTTCTAATCGGCGTGACATAGCCTTTAATCCCAACGACCCCGCCAACCAAGTGATTACCGAGCAGTAGATCATCTTGCGCAGCATTGTCGAGCTTCACATAACCGGCATCAATACCGGCATAAACCGCATGCGGCTTATCTCCTAGATAGGCACTGAGCTCTTGTCTTAGCAAAGCACCATGATCGCCACTTAAGCTACGCTCACCATCAAAGCCTCGTACGCTATAGCGGCCACCAATGCTAAAGCGCTCATTTGGTGTCAATGCCTCTGTCCCATATTGCCCTTTAAACGCTGCATGGTAATTGAGCGCTTTATCAGCAAGCTTGATAGGTTGATTGACATCAATGTTGGTTTTGATGATACCGGCACGCGCACTGCCTTCATTAAACAAGGCTTCAGGCGGACTAATAGCATTAAAGGCAGCCGTACCACGCTGATAGATCACATCACCTATCCATTGGGTTTGACCAATGATGGTCTCGTAACCAATACCTGCTTTATATCCTGCCGTGCGACGGCGCTGCACTTCAACTTCGGTATCATCGATATAGTTGTTTTGCTGCTTGGCATAACCGCCTGCTTTTAGATAGGTTTTACTGTGATTGTCACGGTGGACCAAATGGCTAACTAACGCTTCCGTGTTATAAGACTCACCACTATAAACATAATCTTGATTGGCACCGGCAACCGTCTGATCATAGTTATAGCCGCTGTGCGTGAGTATCAGTTGAGTATTATCAATGGGCAATACATACCCAACGTTATAGCCCCAACTGCCATCATTCTTATCATTACCGCCATCAAGATCATGGTTATAAGACAGATATAACAAATCGTTGTGCCAAGTTGGGTTGTCTAGTGACAGAGTCACATTACCTTGATAGACGCCCGTGCTCTCTTGACCTGAATCATCAACAGAGGCAGATAAGCGCCAGCGCTTGTCTTGCTGCCACTTGACTTGAATATCACTGTAACCCGGCGTGCTCATACGGCTACTTGGCGCAATGGAGAAATCTGCATCGGCCGTAGGAACACGCTTAAAATTCTCAAGCGCTTGTTCAATATCACGAACGTTTAATAAGTCACCGGAGCGCATTGGCATGGCAGGTGCGAAGTTGGCAGGGTTGCCCCCACTATTGAGGCGGCTATCGACATAAATAGGACGACTGGCTTTAATGTCGACCGCCGTTATCTGATCGATACGTCCAGGAATGAGGGTGAGGAACAGATTGCCAGATTTTAGATTTTGGTTTTGTACCAAGACGCGAGTGGTCACGTAGCCTTTTTCAATAATAAGGTTTTGAACGTTGGTGACTAGTCTGTTGATATCATTGACGGATAAACAGCTGCCAAGTAAGGAGGACTTACCCATCGTATAGGGCGTCAGTGCAAAACTGAATCGCTCGCTCAGCTCGCCGGTTAGATAGATATGATTGATATCAAAACAAGGGAGAGAGGCTGGGTCAGTATCCTGAGAAGCAGAAGGTGTGATAGAGGATGAAGGCGCAGGTTTGAAGACGTTGGTATCGATCGTGACATTGGGATTAACGAGCTGTTGCTGCTTTAAAGCTTCGCTACGCTGCTCTTGGTATTGCTCAGGCGTGATAGCCTGAGTAGCCATGCTCATCAAAATACTTGTCACACTGATCGATAAAAACCGCCACCCATGTCCTGCTCTATTCTGACCAAAAATACTTGTATACATAAGTCCACCATTTTTATAGTGGCAAAATTATGCTATTGATAGCAGCTCATTGCAAGCTTTTTTGCATTGTCTATTAATATCAACTTCATTATTTTTAATATACTTTTAATTGCTTACTTTGTATTAAATGGATACTTCTTTATAGGAATAAGCTTATCTATATAAGGCTTGTTCCTATAAAGATTTATGCCGCGGATAAGTATTTAAATTGAGCAGTTTAGATATCAATTGCTATAACGTAGATTTTTGATTTGATTTATATTTGCTAAGCTTCCATAGTTTAATGTCAGGCTTTGAAAGCTCAGGTAACGCCTCGTTTGGCTACATACGCGTGCAAGCGGGATGTAGATAATATCATTATGTTCGAACCATCGGTAAACACCATTCGTGATTAATAGTGAATCTACCTTGAAATATAGCCAAACAAGTCTTAAAACTCAACACTAACTAACAATGCTAAGGCTCCAATAATATATAGCTCTAATTACTGCCATTTTTCTTATTAACAGTGGACTTGCACTGCTTGTTTATCGTATCACGCTCTATATCTAACAAATTCGCAAAATCAATTTGACGCAAGTAACTTTTCCCACCATAAAAAAACCCGCTCCAGATGTCACTCTTATACTCTTTGCTAAGCACCCGTAATTGAGGCTCCATCGCTCCAGGCTTTTTTAAGGATAAAATTGATATAGATCTAATAAAATCCATATAGATAAAATCTATAATATCTTGTTCAAACTCAGCCTTGCTACTTTTTTTAGATTGACTATAACTGTGAAACAACGTGTTCTCAGTATTTATGTTATTGATATCAAATATAGGATTAAAGCAGCCTCCTATTATAGGATAAGCATTTGTCCCTGATCCTTGGCTAATCATTGATATATAATTGATTGGCAGTCCTCTATGAGGCTGGGGTCTCACAGTCATATCGGCTAAAAAATCCTGTTGGTCACCAAATAAATAGGCTTCATTAATAATTTTAGGGGCTGTAGTAGATAAGAATTAAATATCACACCATTTTCTCAGAGTTTTAAGCTGATTAGATGGTGACCCATAGTTGAATCTAAACTCACACTCTTTTAAAAACAAATGGAAGTTCTTCTTATCAATTCCATTATATTTTCTGAGTGTTCGTTTAGACTGGTTCCAAAAGTTCTCAATGCCGTTGATGTGATTGCTTTTACCGCAAGTGAACTCTTTAGAGTGATTGACTCTGAAATGTTTAAACTCGCTCACATCCAATGCATTGTAACTCCGATAGCTATCCGTATAAATAAAGCTGTCAGGCTTGATTTTACGCTTGATAACAGGCATTAGAGTCGTCTGTTTGGTGTCTGCTACGACAATGGTATAAACCTTGCCATTTCGTTTTAAGATACCAAATACGGCTGTTTTACCAGCAGCCCCGCGACCTCTTTTGCCTTTGCGTACACCGCCAAAGTAACTTTCATCTAATTCGACTTCACCATCAAAAAGCTCATCGGCTTGTAATGAGAGATAGTGATCTATCACAAGTCTGATTTTATGATAAAAAAGTGCCGCAGTGTTAGGCTGAATATCAAGCAAATCTGCGGCTGTTCTAGCAGTCACTTCAGCCGTGAAAAACTCTAAAAGTCGTCGCTGTACTTTTTTACTTAGTTTACAACGGGTTATCTTCATAAAAGTAGTCTAGCATAGTGCTTATCTACTACAGCCCCTACAAAGAGTACGAGCAAGAGGTTTATGGCATTTGTCTCATCGATTGATTCGTAAGATTCTGTCACATAATTTGTGCTTTGTGCTCAACAAAAAACTTGGTAACCCGCCACTTCAGTTTAAATTGCTTGTTTCAAGTTAAGAGTGGGGTATATAACAATAAAAATAAGAGTGTTATAGCTCTCATTTTTGACTTAGAATAAGGTGTGTATGATGTTAGACATTACATCATATTTTTTATTTTGAACTCTCAATCATTCGTAGTAATTTATGTCCGACCTTGTGCATTATTTTTCACAAAATAAATTTTGTGTTTTGATCGAATATCTAACATCTATACCAAATAAGTTTGCTGTCAAAACTATGCTTACAGATTTTCCAGCATTGATGACTTTAGCAGATCGAGTACATTCAGATCAGGATATGAGTCCACTTGATGCAAGTTTTTTTTATCCAGCAGGAATTGATAAAGTATTGCACTTTGCAGGTAAAGATAGAGATATACAGGATTTTTACAAATTTTTAGATCAAGCAAATTCTGCCAATATTCAAAACTTACTTTTACTGACTGGTGATAAATTAAAAAATCATGTTGATGAAGACTCGTATCTGAAGCGTACACGTTATTTAGAGTCTGTAAATGCAGTAATGACTGCCAAACAACATGGTGGATTTAATATCGGAGTCGCATTCAATCCATTTAAATATAATGAAGCTGAACATGATGCTCAATATTTTAAACTTCATAAAAAAATACATGCTGGTGCAGATTTTATCATCACACAATTAGGCTATGACATTGACGCCTTAAAGCATTGCAAGAAAATTATGCATGAAAATGGCTATACACAAAAAATTTTAGCCTGTGTCATGCCACTAAGTCTGGGACGTGCGAACTTTATGTTAAAACATAAAGTTGCTGGAATTGTTATTACTCCGCATATGGTAAAAGTATTAGAAGATGAGAAAAAATCTGGGAAAACTGAGTACGCTTATAGACGTTGTGCATTACAGGTTTTAATTTGTAAACAACTTGGTTTCGCAGGTATTCACCTATCTGCTTGCCATAATCCTGATGAACAATTGTTACTTGAACATTGGATTAATGCGTATCGTCATCTGGATTTAAATGCACTTGAATTATTATGGAATTCATTATGGCAAGTTAAAACAGGAAAAGAATTTATACCTGATTTTTCATATTCTTCGAAACAACCGTCAATAGGACAATTAATCAAATATCATCATTTACACATGATGCATAACACATTCTTTGATGCAAAACCTGCTAGAGCATTTGGTCGCTTTATTTTTAAAGCTTCTTTTTGGGAAAAACAGTCTACTACCAAAGCTTTGTTAAAAACAGAATGGCTAAGTAAGCATGCTGTTTTAGGTTGTGAGAGTTGTGGGCAATGTCGTTTGGGAGAAACAATATATATTTGTCCAGAAACCTGCCCCAAAGGTTTGGCCAATGGTCCATGTGGTGGAACCACATTGGATTACTGTGAGTTCGGTGATCGAGAATGTATTCATTCAGTCAAAGCTAGGCTTGCTAAAGTTGTGGGACAAACGCATATTTTAAAAGAAAAACTGATTCCAACAGTTCCTATTACAATACGTGGAACTAGCTCTTGGAAAAACTGGTATTTAAAGACAAAAGCTTAACTTTTTTCATCCATCGCATTTGAATAAAACTTCACACCAAGTTTAATTCGCTCACGATCATTTTTCATCCGCCATCTATTGGTATCTCTTAGTGAATAGACACACCCACAATATTCTTGCTGATAGAATTCTTCTTTCTTACTAATTTCAAGCATGCGAACAGCACCGCCATGTTTGCGCCAATTGTAATCCCAATACGTAATGCCATCATAGTGAGATGCAGATCGATGACCACAATCATTGATCTGTTGCATATTTTTCCAACGTGAAATACCTAATGAACTGCTGATAAGGCTAAAGCCATTTTCCTTTGCATATAAAGCAGTACGTTCAAAACGCATATCAAAACACATGGTACAACGAATGCCTTTTTCAGGTTCATTTTCCATACCTTTGGCTCGTTCAAACCAATTATCTGTATCATAATCACAGTCAATAAAAGGTATATTGTGTTTCTTTGCAAAACGAATGTTTTCCTCTTTACGAATTTCATATTCTTTGATTGGGTGAATATTAGGGTTATAAAAAAATATAGAAAAATCTATTCCAGATTCAATTAGCGTTTCCATCACTTCTCCTGAACACGGGGCGCAGCAAGAATGTAATAAAAGTTTTTTATGATCATTGGGAAGAGTTAGTTTTTGACGTTGTAATTTGTTAGACATAGTCTTTTGATGTGAGAGTTAAACTCTATATTCTACTTAAACTAAATACTATCGGCAAGCTTGATTACTGGTCTTATGAGGATTATGGCGCTCTAGTTTTTGATAACGATAAACTGGTTAAAATACATGCAAATACTATCTAAAAGCGAAAGAGGACTCCACCCGACATTAGGGTAGAGGTGAATTTCGCCTAGTGTTTATTATATTTTTATACAAATTAGCTACTGTATGAAATCTAAATAATCCTTAGAGTTTATATTCTATCGAACAAAATTAGTTGCGGTAATGAAAATCAACAAAGCGTATAAGTTTAGGCTTGAGCCTAATGCAGAGCAGGAGATTATTCTAAATAATCTTGTCGGCTCTGCACGTTTTGTTTGGAATCAAATACTAGCGATCTCATTTGAGATGTTTGCCAAAAATGAATTTATTAATGCCACCAACTTGGTTAATAAAATCATGGATTTAAAGAACAATCCTGATTTTTCTTTCTTAAGAACCCATGCCAACGCCGTATCTTTACAACAAAAAGTACGTGATCTCGCCTCTGCTTGGTCACGATTTTTCGACCCTAAAGTTCATGCTAGGCTCAAAGCAAATGAAAAGAAGCTTCGAAAACCCAAGTTCTTTAAGCTAAGCGATGGCACAGAGATTCAACTACGACAACTGATGCCAAGATTTAAACGTAAATCCGATGGCTGCGACTCAATCAGGCTTGTTCAGTTTGATAAGTATTGCCGTATTGAAGGCAACCGCATCAAACTACCTAGCAGCATTGGCTTTGTGAAGTTTAGAAAATCGCAAGACATCATCGGCACCATCAAAAACGTCACCATCAGCAAGAAATCAGGGCACTGGTACGTGTCTTTTGGTATGGAGCGAGAACTGGATCAAAACCCAATTCACCCCTCTACAAGCGCCATAGGGATTGATTTGGGCATCACTAAACTGATTACTACCTCAGAAGGTCAGCACATCCAACCCAAAAACAGCTTTAAAGCCAATCAAATTAAACTGGCCGCATTACAGCGCCAATTAAGTAGAAAAGTCTTATTCAGTCAAAACTGGAAAAAGCAGAACCGTAAGATTCAAAAATTACACCATCACATCGCCAATATTCGCCATGACTACTTGCATAAACTCACCACCGCGATCAGCAAAAACCACGCCATGATTGCTTGTGAGGACTTAAAAGTAGCCAATATGTCGAAATCTGCCAGCGGTACGTTAGAAAACAAAGGGCGTAATGTCAAAGCCAAGTCAGGATTGAATAAATCCATTTTGGATCAAGGCTGGGGTATGATGGTTGATATGCTTGAGTACAAGCAGCACTGGACAGGCGGATTGCTTGTCAAAGTCAATCCGCAATATACCAGCCAAACCTGCTTTGAGTGCAAGCATATCGCCAAGGAAAATAGACGCACTCAAGCAAACTTTGAGTGCATCCAATGCGATCATAAAGCGAACGCAGATGTTAATGCAGCTAAAAATATTTTATCGGCAGGACATGCCGTTTTGTCTGCGGAGGGAGGATGCAGTAAAGGTCGCCCGTTGAAACAGAAAACTTGTGACATTCGTGAGAAAGTCGCCTAAGCGCTAACGCTTTTAGAATCCCCCACTTGAGCTTGGCGAAAGTGGCGGGAGTATGTCAATACTAGTCGTCAATAGTAGGTTAAACCCCACTGGAGCCACCCTTTAGGGTCTTCAAACATATTTATAGACCATCTAAAACAGCCTAGTATTAACGAACTACTTATAAAAAGCAGTGTAGCTTTACGTGTGAAGCTACACTGCTTTTTTCAACACTCGATAAACCATCGCCACTCCGACCCCACACGCTTTTGCTATCTCATCTTTTGTCAGATTATTTTGACTGGCTAATTGCTTAATACGATTGTGTTTTGCGAGGTTCGCCTTTTTACCTGTTGGCTTATAGCCGCTATTGGCTAAACCCTGCTTAATGCGCTCCCTACGCTTGTCATTATCAAGCTTTGCCATCGTTGCTAATAAATCTATGAGCATATCGTTAATCACTTTGAAAATGTCACCTGTCATACCCTCACTAACGGTATACGTGGTGGGTAAATCAGCGACGACCAATCGCAAGCCTTTATCTTTAATACGCTGCTTTAAGATAGCAAAGTCGTCTTGTGAGAGACGGCTGAGCCTATCGATGCTTTCAACTAATAATAGATCCCCTTGTTCAGCCTTATGAAGCAATTCTGTTAATGCAGGTCTATCGAGCTTTGTACCGCTGTAATGTTCAATGTAATCAACATAGCTGCCCTCATACTGCTGACTAAACAAAATCAGATCTGCCAATGCTCTTTTGGCGTCTTGATCTTTAGTACTGGCTCTCACATAAATTCGCAACGTCATAGTCATCAACTTATCTTTTAAAGTTATATTTTCAGGTTCAATGATAATATGAGCAGTTTATTATCTTTTAGCTATCACAAATAGTCTAATAATAGACCTACTATCACTTAGTGAGTTTATTATTAGAGAATAGGTTAACGATAGAAAATATGGTCGCTACTAAGCATAGGCTGTTAAGAGCTGCTCACTCTAATTGCAGACTGTCTCGATTAGCTGTATAATATAGACTGTAATCTATATATTGGTTTTTATATGTGGACTGTCATCACAACAGAGCTGTTCAACCAATGGTTTGATCAGCAAGATGAATCAACGCAAGAAAAAGTATTGGCAGCTTTGGTGGTTTTAGAACAGCAAGGTCCAAGCTTGGGTCGCCCTTTAGTAGATACGGTGTATGATTCAAAGTTTACCAACATGAAAGAGTTGCGTATTCAGCACAGAGGCAAGCCACTCAGAGCCTTTTTTGCCTTTGACCCAAAGCGGCAAGCGATTGTGCTGTGTATCGGTGATAAAGGTAATAAAAAGCGTTTTTATAAAGAAATGCTAGCCACTGCAGACCAGCAGTATGAGTGTCACCTCAGAACATTAGGAGATCCATAACATGACTAAGACACTACAAGAGATGTTAGCTGAGCGCTCTTTAGATAGCCGAGCTCGTATTCAACAACTGGCAGAGCAGTTGCTTTTAGAAAACCAGCTGTCTCGTATCCGTGAAGAATTAGAGATCTCTCAAAAAGAGCTGGCTCAAACCATGGGTATTAAGCAGCCTTCATTGTCTGCTATAGAAAATCGCGGCAATGATCTTAAAATATCGACCATGAAAAAATATGTTGAGGCCATGGGTGGTAAGCTTCGTATCGATGTTGAGCTCCCAACAGGGAAGCACATAGGCTTTAATGTGTAATAATGAATTCAAGTGATTCAAGCGCTAATAAGCCACCTTCTTATGGGTGGCTTTTTTATTACTAATAATAGGCTAATGTTATCAGGAAAGCACAGTAGCCAGTCCCTTAATTCAAGGGCCTATTATATATGATTCCATATTAACAGTCTGTTATAAGTGGTCTGTTAATAGGTTTTGGGGGCTTTTTAGGTGGTTCCGCTAGGGTATACCTTAATAAAAATAAAAACGCATCTTTTATCAAAAAAACAATCATGGTTCTTGCGATTTGATTTTTATCGTAAGGCTGTGTGATTAAAACCTCCCAAGTTTAACTGTACGGATTTGACGGCAGGGGTCATACGTAAGGCTGCTGCTTTTTTCGCCCAGGCGGAGCTCGACCGCTGACTAAAATCATGATTCAATTTATCGACGACAATAAACATCTTTATGGGGTCGAGCTGATCTGTCGAGTATTACCGATTGCCCCGTCAACTTATTATCGTGCTCAAGACTTAAGCGACAACCCACACAAGCGCTCACTACGCAGTCAGCATGACGACTTCTACCTCAGTAAAATTATACGCATCTGGCAGGACAGCAAATGCCGTTATGGTGCGCGTAAAGTCTGGCAGCAGATGAAAGCAGATGGATTACGCATTGCTCGTTGCACCGTAGAGCGTTTAATGAGCCAGCATGAGATGCAGGGCGTCTGGCGCGGTAAGGGTAAGATTACCACCAACAGCCGTGACGACCAGAAGCGTGCTGATGACTTGGTTAATCGTAACTTTAGCGCTCATCGCCCTAACCAGCTGTGGGTTGCAGATTTTACCTATATCAAGACGACAAGCGGCTGGGTATATACCGCTTTTATTATTGATGTGTTTGCTCGTGCCATTGTGGGCTGGAAAGTATCTAATCGCATGAACAGTGATATGGTGATGGCCGCGCTCAATCAAGCGATAACAGATAGGAATAATCCTAAAGAAGTGATTCATCATAGCGATCGCGGGGTTCAGTACTTATCCATTCGCTACACTTCTAGAATGACGGACTCTGGCATTATTGCCTCGGTCGGCACAACTGGCGATTCGTATGATAATGCATTGGCTGAAACGGTCAATGGCCTATATAAGTCTGAGGTGATTCATTATTTGAAAGAGAGCTGGACTGGCGTCAACGATGTTGAATTAGCAACCCTTGAATGGGTAGACTGGTTTAACAAGAAGCGTTTGCATAGCACGATTGGTTATGTGTCACCTTTTGAGTTTGAAAAGCAGTATTATGATAATTTAATCCTGTCAGGTGTTGCTGCCTGACTCAAGTAAATAAGCCTCCGATAAAGTCGGGGCGGTTCAGTTTTCTTATAAAAACAACCTTCTACTAGTTTCCCACAGTACATAAATACCGATAAGCAATAGTATAGTTCCTGAAACTCTACCGATTATATTTGCAACTCTATTACTGCTAACTTTTGAAAAAATAAAACAATAAATAGATAGTAAACTATAGTCTAATAATATCCATACTAGCGTAAGAATCAGCATAGATGAATATATATCGCTTGATACCTCTAAGAATAAGGGAAAAAAGGCAATAAAAAAAACAACATCCTTAGGATTAGAGATACCTATAAGAAATCCGTCTTTAAAATGGTTCTTCGTAACAAGACTTGAGCTTTCTTGTACAGTCTGCTTAATATCAATTTTGTCTTTTATAATAGTTATAGAAAAATATATAAGATAAAAGGCACCCAAAAAAGAGAGCCAGAGCATTGCGGTTTCGCTAACTGAAAACACTCCCTGAAGAATAATAAATGATATGGCTATTAAAACTAGAGATGCAATATTAGTCCCTGCTACTGTTGCTAATCCTGCTTTAAACCCACTTTTCACGCTTGCACTTACCACTAGTACAGTTACAGGTCCTGGAGTACCTAAAAATAATAGAATGGCTAAAAAATAGGCAACCAACAGAGAGTAATCAATCATTTATTAATACCTTTTTATAGGAAGTATCTTTAGATACCATTTGACTAAAGTGGCCTGCAGTAATGCCGGTAGCATTATACTTTGGCAACACTCTTATTGAAGGCGTCTTGATGTATAAAGTCACTACTTAAATAAAATTGAATCAGATGAAAAATACACCACGCAGCATTCATTTTGGTTAGTCATAGTCATCATCTCTCTATAATCGTTTAAGGTAGGTACTTAACGAGGTATGCTGAGACTGTCTCAACAATCTTAATCATTTATTTGATTAGCCAACAGCTAAATTCCAACTCCCTGCTTGGGAGGCGCACCCGTTTGATCAGATCAGTAAGTAACATATAAAAAAATGAATGTTGATATCAGCAATGGTATTAGATTAACAGATCCCTTTAAGTCAGCTGCTTTGCTTTATCAGCCACGCGCATATCAAAACCACAATCAGAGCGTTTGTTCTTATCTGCCAACGTTAAGTCAGATTGTGGCAGCGGCTTATTTGAAAAGTTTGGTCTTATGCCGTGGGTTAACTTATTGAAATCACTGTCGCTCATATCTGTTGCGGCAAGTGATTGGTCTAATCCGCTCGTGGCTGTATTAAGATGATTGTCCTCTGATGCGCTCTTAGCTGTACTCGTACTGTATAGCGCATCACAAGACATCAAACTTAACCCAAGTATCATTAAACCTGTTACTTTATATAGAACATTCATTGCAGCTCCTTATTTTATATAGCTTACGTTTTCACAGTCTGTCGTTAAATATGGGGCGTTATATCCACTGCCTAAACCAAAACTTAACCTTTTCCCAAAATGATATTTGAGGATGGCTGTCTTGTTTGGATGTACTATGAGTATTAACTGAATCGGTACTATTACTCAACCCCCTTTTATCAGCGCCGCTAGGGAACGCAGCGTTCAGCTTATTGCAGGTAGGATATTTGGCTTGCAGCTTCTGTAAATAATATTCCTGATCCTCTCCTATAAACCCATCTAATATGCCGATACCATCGTGGCTATCATGGCGACAACTGCCGTTTTCTCGGTTCCATGCTAAAAAAGACACTAAAGGTTTGCCAATTATTAATTTATCATCTTTACAGCTTAGGGTTGCTATTGATACTACCGTATAATCTTTTGGTTTACCGCCATCTTGGTTATACGCCAGCCCAATAACCAAGTCATTTGGCTCGATACCCTTCAACTCAAAATCACTTTGCCAATGTTCAGGCTTAGAGTAAAAAAACCACATTCTAAGGGTACGAAAGACAAAGCGTGGATTGCTAAATTGCAAGTCGAAGCCTTTTTGCTGATCATCTATTAGTGTGGGCTGCGATGATTGCAAACGAGCAATAAATACATCGTTATCCGAGTGCGGCATACAAGCCCAGACAGTTTGCATGGTCAAAAATAGTATGATCAAAATAGGCATGCGATATAAAAAACGCATTTTATAATCCTTCTTTCACAAATCAGCTTACTAGAGTTTTATTTGGTACGAATAATGAATCGATAAACATCACCACATAGTTTCCAAAAAAACCAAATCAATACAGCAGCACACGAACCAAAGCCAAGAACAATAATGCTTATTCTAATACCGCCATCCAGATTACCATTCCAAATATGCGGCGCAATAGGTGGCCCCATCGTGGCAGCAAAGGCCAAGAAAAACCCTAACATTACTATCAAGCCTGTAATGGTAAGACGTATCACTATCACTAATATTTTATCAGCCCAGCTATCTTCCTTTTTATGTTTTAAAAAATCAAACATGACTATCCTTTTGATTAGCTACTTAACTCTATATCTATTGCCTCCAATTAAGGCTTATTCACCTGACCCAAAAATAATATTGCACCAGTTTTATTGTCTTTAATCATAAACATAAATGGATGATCGGCTTTAAATTCGGCAGGATAAGACATACCAGTATACATACCTACAATAGCCGTCGCTGCCGCCGCTTCGGTCCCTTTTTCATCGACGGTGACCACCGCTTGATGATAGACCTCATCCAGCTTTATCGGTGGGCCATCAGCATATAAGTTAAATTCAGCCCCATTATTAAACGCTTTTGGCATACCCATATCAGCGAGCAACGTTTTCATCTGATAACGCGCATCTAACTTAAACTTTGGCAGTTGAAGGTCCACCTCTTGTCTTACTAAGCCTGAACGCCATTGCTTAATCTTAGTTGCATTTAAACTCTTAGCTAATTGCTGCATAGCAAGTTTATGATTGAATTTGGGTAACACTACGAGCATAGATAGGTCATCACCTTTATAAGGCAATTGCACGACCTGTATATGTTTGTCCTCATAATAGTCAAAATAAGACTGTTGCTCCATCATCTGGACGGTAGAGGTTCTGCCGATAGCATTATAAAAAGGCTGGGCACTGGTTCTTTCAGCCATAAAAGGCAGGGTCCAATCGCCCTTGAAATAGACGGCGTTGGTTAGTACCACAGCAGTATCAGATTTAATGCTACCCTTGGGTAATAATTCAGGAATCAACTGTTTGGTTTTATCAGCTATCTTTTTATTAATGGTCTGACGCGCAGGATCAGGACTGCCTTCAAAATCAAGAGCGGTCACTTGGCCGCTGTAATAATGTTGTACTGTATCCAAGTAGTTTTGGTTGGGACGCAACCCTTGTTGCATCCATAAATCATTGGCCGTGGCAAGCTTGTAGTCGGGATTGAGCTTATTAAATTGATTGTAGAGCGCAGCGCTATTAGGGTTAAGAACATCCATTGAGGGATAATGAAAGGTCTTCTGAATTTGCGCTTTTGTTTCCCCTTCCGCTGCGGCATAGAGCATTGCCATCGCAGTAGATAAGCTATAGGGTGAGAAAAATACGTTCTCATCTACTTGCTCAGATTTGCCGTTTATCTGCTGATACATATCAATGGCGAATTGATTGTTGGCAGTGACGACTTCAGCAATACCCTCTGGTATTGAGGTCAAAGCCTTTACCTCAATCGGAAGCGCTTGATGGTTAATAGTTGGCTGATTATGAGGAATGGTATCTGTTACAGCACCCGTTCTATTATTTCTTATAGTACTGTCACAGCCACTGACTACGAATAATAGGCTACTAATCGTTAATGCACTTATGAAGCGGCTATGCCATAGTTTTTTGGAGAAAAGATAAGAGTTATTTTTCATAACTGGTTCACTAATGATATAGAGTTAAGATGATGCCATTCTAGTATCATCTCTATACAATAGTTTAGCGTACTTTGGTAAATATAATATACATAAGATAGAAAGTTTAAAATGAGCTATATTTTTAACAGTATAAAATTAGGGAAGAACAGTTATTTTTTTCAGCTAAATCAGCTATTTTCATGCTCGTTTGTAGAAATTCTGAATAGTTGAATCCCTCTGAACTAATAGAAAAAACTCTCTTGTTTACGTTAAAATCAAGATTGTAAATCTCTTTATTTTCAACGCTTTTTAGATTTTGAAGAGTAGCAAGATGACCTGCTAAATAAAAATTCAATGATTCTATATATATGTGAAGAGAATAATTATTTTCAGGGGTTAAATATATCTCATTTATCTCAAATCGTTTCCCATCATTATTTTCATAATATCTAAAAATAGAATTAAACTTACCTTTATTCAGAGCCCCTGAGTAATCAGCCCCTACAAGCTTCAAGTCATTACCAAGTAATGCTTCTATATCAGTAGGAATAAAACTTAGTTTTTTTAATATATTTTTTAAGCCATTATTTTTTTCCAAAGCAACTTTCAAGTCGCCAGCTTTAGTAAATTCATGAGTAATATTTCCTCCACTATAGCTACCATATTTATTTAAATTTTCAAAGTCCCGTTTCAAACTATTAATTTCAAATTCTGGCAAACCACTATCCGCTACTTTCATGTATTTAACATTACTATCGACATTATCGCTGGATTGAACTAAGTTTTCAGCATCATTAGTAGTTATAGGTAATGCTCCTGTTAATTGGACTTTAGATTTATCTGAAAAAGCTGCATTACCTGCAATCGCTGTGTTTGTGGCTACGTTATCAGTAGGCTTAATTTCTTTCGTGGTACTGTCACAGCCACTGACTACAAATAATATGCTACTGATAGCTAAGGCACTTATAACAGAATTAATATGTGTTTTTTTAAGACAACAATACTTTTTATTCTTCATATTGGGCTCAAAAATAAATTAGGATTATAAGAATATTCAAGGCTGAGTAGTGACTGTAATAGCCACTATCTCGGCTACTGTATAGGGAACTGGACAGATATATATTTGGCGGTTTCAAAACAACTGATTTACTCTGTATTCATCCTCCCAGTTGTTTTGTATTAACGTTTTCAGCTCCTTTTCACTTTGGAATGTGCTGAAGTCCCCCTATGGCAGGATAGTTGTCACCCCTAAAAAAACAATCCAAATGGGGGCATCAAGGACTAATTATGCCACGCTACAGTGAAGACCGTAAAAAAGCCATACTCAGCAAACTACTACCACCCTTCAGCCTAACCGTTGCCGAAGTCTCAAGAAATGAAGGCATCGGCCTACAAACTTTGTATAATTGGCGTCATCAAGCTAGAGAACAAGGACAGCCCATGCCTGGAAACAAGACAACCCCTGATGACTGGACAAGCGAGACCAAACTTGCCACCATCATCGAAACCAGTGGACTATCTGAAACAGAGCTTAGCGAATACTGCCGCCGTAAAGGACTCTATATTGAACAAATAAAAGTATGGCGTGCTAATGCCCTCCAAGGCTTCAATAGTAGCAAACAACAAAGCCTTAAATACAAACGTCAGCAGCAGACGGACAAAAAACACATCAAACAGCTACAACGCGAACTTAATCGCAAAGACAAAGCCTTAGCTGAAACTGCCGCCTTATTAGTACTGCGAAAAAAGTTGGAAGCGTTTTGGGAGACCGACAACGAGGACGACTGACCCTACTGCCCAAGCGCAAACAATACCTGTCGTGGATACAAGACGCGAATCAGTCAGGTGCCAGATTTACCCTTGCCTGTATTGAGGTGGGCATCAGCGTGCGTACCTATCGGCGCTGGTATCGTAACGGTCAAGTGACTGCTGACAAGCGGCCTGATGCCGTGCGCCAAGCCCCGAGGAATAAACTGACACCGACTGAGAAAGCTGCCATTATAGCCGTCTGCAATCAGCCGCGCTTTGCCAGTCTACCGCCCACCCAAATCGTACCAACCCTCCTTGATGAGGGGATATACTATGGCTCTGAATCCACTTTTTATCGGATATTAAAGCAGCATAATCAACTCAATCATCGTGGTCGAGCTCTGGCACCTCGCGTATCTAAAGCACCAAAGACCTTCACAGCGACGGGTCCTTGCCAGGTATTTTGCTGGGACATCACTTATTTGCCAAGCCCGGTTCGCGGGCAGTTTTATTATCTGTATATGATAGAGGATGTCTATAGCCGTAAGATTGTCGGTTGGGAAGTGCATGATTGTGAGTCAGGAGAGCTTGCAGCCGAGCTGCTACAGCGTACGTTAATCAGTGAAAATGCGCTACACACGGGCGTGGTATTACACTCAGACAATGGGGCACCGATGAAAGAAAGCACAAACCATGCGCATGAAAGCGTATGAGCTTGGCGTTGTGACGTCATATAGCAGACCAAGAGTCAGTAATGATAATCCTTTTGCAGAGTCGCTCTTTAAAACTTGCAAGTATCGCTCTAATTGGCCAACTGAAGGCTTCAAGAGTTTGGATGCAGCAAGACGGTGGGTACTGACGTTCACGCGCTGGTATAACCATGAGCATAAGCACAGTCAGCTTAACTTTGTGACGCCCAATCAGCGCCATACGGGTGAGGATAAGAAAATACTGGCGAAGCGTCTGCTAACGATGCAGCATGCTAAAGCTCAAAACCCACTACGTTGGGGTAGTCAAAAGGTTAGAAACTGCGAGCCTGTGGGACCGACAACACTCAACCCTGTAAAAGAGCACAAACAGCCAATATTACAAGCCGCTTAATTTGGCTTGATAGTGACAACTAGCTTGATAAACTCCGAAGTAAATGGTTTAGTTGCGCTAAAAACATTAAAAAAATGTCATTTTTGTTAAGTTCATGAATAAAAAATAAAATAAATTAGAATAATAATATAATAAAGTCTTTTATATCAAAGGTATTATATGATATTTTTATCATGAACCTAATTTCAGATAAATATAAGTTAAATGGTTTTAGAGGAAGAAACGGATTTTCCTAAAAACTGTGTAACTGCTTATAATTTACTAACAGGAGAATAAGCAATGACTAACCAAACTGACCTTAAGAACTGGCTGAGCAAATACAAAATTTCTTGAACCAACCATACGTTTTATATAGTGCATATTATATATAAAAATTATTTTCCCTTATAAGGCTTACAATATATATCTTATATAATTACTACTAGATATAACGCTTAGGTGACTTAGAAGGCGCTTTGTATCTTGCTGCACGCGCTATGGCCCTTCATCACCGCTTACTTTATTATAAGATAAGTGTTTATGTTCAAGGTTGGGATGTAGCTAAAGATTTTATTAAAGTATTTAGAAGTATTTAAATCCAAAGTAACGCTATGAATTACCGAAAAACGATTTTGAGACAGCCAAACGTGCCAGCCTAAACGATTTGCTAATCGTGTTAATCTGCTCTAGGAGCCTTGTTAGTCCGGTTTAGTTGTAGGTATCACCCTAAACGTAAAACAGCTACTATAAGCGGCTGTTTTTTAATGCTGGCGGGTATGATCGTTATTCCTCCATGCGCTGCTTTCTGAGATAACCGATGTATTCATCACAGAATTCATCGGCGGCTTTATTGGCAAAATTGGACGGGTCATCATCAATTCGTCGATCAACATGGAAATTTGCGCTATTAGCGAAGACCCGCGAACCCTCGTCTAATCGATGACAGATGAAAAACTCATCAGTTTTAAAGTCGAGCGCTATCAAGCGGCTTTGATCCTCAATTTGAGCACTACCACTCACCACGTTACCGCTTAGGTCTAAAACTGCATTTTCACTCATAATTAGTTCAAGCTCATGACTGCCCGCCACGTTGATTTTAGCCACAGTGTCATCAGACAAACAAAGTAAGTCCCGATCATTAACGCTCTTTGAAGTAGATGTCATACTAAGCTCAACGAAACATGAACCCCGGGTTACAACGCTTGATAGTTTTTTAAGGTTTATATGCACTGGAATATTTTCTGTTAACGGCTCTTTCTTTTTTATATAAATGCCGGTAATCACTCTTTTTTTGCCTGTGCCACTCCAAAACATTTGTATGTAATAGGTATTACATACCTCATAAAGCTCTTCTAGCGTACCGATGAACCTTGCATTTTTCTCTTTTGGCTTGGACTCTACGTTTATTTGTCCGTTAAACAAACCTATTGAAGTGACTTCTGATAGGTCAATTAAGGCCAGTCGGTCAGTATTAAAGCCGCCGCTGATATATGTTAGCCAATAACAAGCGTAGTACACCATAATATTGACCACATCTCGTTTATATTCCTCTTTTAGCTGACCTGCATTGATATATTCATTGGCTTCTTCAGGCCATATTTGATCACTAAGCGTTGTTAGTCGTGCAGCTGGATCGTCAAACTGTGTTATTAACGCCAGTAAGATATCGTCAGAATGAGTATCCAAATAAGCGTTTAGAGCGGGCATGTTGTTATCACTAAGCTCTTTTATCCCATTCAATATTTTGGTTGCGGCTAACAAATCAGAGCCATCATCTTCATCAATTTCAACCTGATTGCCAAGACTATTAGCAAATATCATAGGCCAAACAACATTTGTGAGCTCAACAAGTGCGTCAAACCCGCCTACCAGCTCAAAAGTGGCATCGATAAGCGGTTTACTCCAGCCCTTACTCGCCAGCAATGCGATCAGCTTTTCTTTGTTATGGTGCATGTTGCGCTCCCTATTTTAAGTATATGGTATAAATCAGAACTTCTTAGCGACAAACTAAGAGGTGTAGAACGTATTAACTGATATTTCTTCTTCGGTTGCATAGCCATTTATTTCAACGCCGCCAGTGATATTTAACTGAACTATAGTAGCAAGCTCCAATTCTACAGTTTGCTTAAGCAAGCTATTGTCAAAGTCTTTAAAGTCAATGAAACTGACTTCAATGTTATCTATGGTAAAGTAAAACGAAACGTCTTTGCTATCTGTAATATAGTTTTCTAAAAAAGTAAGAGGGTTTTCATCAGTGGAAGCCTAGATACAAACATTAGCGATGTAGTATTTTTTATGATTGGTCATATCGCTATATCCTTTGTGGTTTATGCGGCTGGTATGATTGACTTATTGCCTAATCATTAATAGCTAATATTATATAACCAAACGTAATTTTGAAGGATTTTTTATACATACCTACTTATATGTTTATCTACTCAAAAACCCCATTCACCGCGTTACTAGGTCTTTGTCTTTTATGAGGTAGCTCGCCCATGTTTTTAGATCAGCGACGTCGATTTACATTCTAAGCGACTTTAGGGGATGTTTGGTGTAATGGGTAATATGTAGTATAAAAGGCTCAAATCTCGCTAATCTATTTCTATTGGCATAAACCGGCTTACAGTACCAAAGGATAAAACGGGTGAAAATATAGGTGGCTCTTATCTTGCCAGCCTGTACTTTGTATAAGCTGACATGACATGATGACAGCAACTAACTGCCCAGGAATAACTAAGGTTTACTGTTCGTTTGCGAATGCTACGTAGCGTCCACATTTTCATTAATACCTACTTCTGCGATAGGTGATATTCTAAGTATTAAATTTACTAATAACTCGTCCTTACTAGGTGCGCGTTCAAGCCACGGATCATGAATATGAAGTCCGTTCTTCTTAATTAAAGCCAACTTTAAGGCCTGGTCATCAGTGAATGCTGCCACCTTACAGTCAAAGCAATAATAATGAAAGTTGCGCGCCCGGTGGCAAATATTATGATCTTCCGTTTGAGCAATTAATTGTGCTGCAGTAAACTGTTTAGGCATCTTGTGCTTCACACTTTGATTTATCCTCTTGTAGAGTTTTGTGCCGCTATACATTGGATATGAACTGCAAATTTCTCTTAGCTGCGGTACTGCACCATCTAATCTATCAACCCCACGAAAGAAGACTCCACCCTACATTAGGGTTGAGGTGAATTTCGCATATCCTAATTTTTAACACAGACGCTTCACTAAAATCACTAATATATTGATAAAATAATTAACTATTGCAATATTTATTAACTCACAACGAGCATTCCATGAAAATCAATAAAGCGTATAAATTTAGGCTTGAGCCTAACGTAGAGCAACATGTTATTTTAAATAACCTTGTTGGTTCTGCACGTTTTGTTTGGAATCAAATGCTTGCGGTATCGTTTGAGATGTTTGCTAAGAATAAGTTTATTAATGCAACCAATTTGGTTAATAAAATCATGGATATTAAAGCAAATCCTGAGTTTGCATTCTTAAAAGCAAGCTCTAACGCGGTGTCTCTACAACAAAAGATTCGTGATCTCGCTTCTGCTTGGTCACGTTTTTTTGACCCTAAAGTTCATGCAAGGCTGAAAGAGAGTAAGAAAAAACCTAAAAAGCCTAAGTTCTTCAAGCTTGCTGATGGCACAGAAATCCAATTACGCCCGCTTATGCCGCGCTTCAAGCGCAAATCAGATGGGTGTGATTCAATACGCTTGGTACAGTTTGATAAATATTGCCGTGTTGAAGGCAATCGTGTCAAACTACCGAATGGTATTGGTTTGGTGAAGTTTAGAAAATCACAAGAGATTATCGGCACCATCAAAAACGTTACCATCAGCAAGAAATCAGAGCATTGGTACGTGTCGTTTGGCACTGAGCGAGAGTTGGAGGAGAACCCAATTCATCCTTCTGCAAGCGCCATTGGTATTGATTTAGGTATTAACAAACTCATTAGCACCTCAGATGGTCAGTACGTCAAGCCAAAAAATAGCTTTAAAACCAATCAAGTCAAGCTGGCTAAATTACAGCGTCAATTAAGTCGTAAGGTTTTATTTAGTAATAACTAAAAAAAGCGAAACCTTAAAATCCAAAAGCTTCACCATCACATCGCTAACATTCGCCATGACTACTTGCATAAAATCAGCACTGACATCAGCAAAAACCACGCCATGATTGTCTGTGAGGATTTAAAAGTAGTTAATATGTCGAAATCTGCAAGCGGGACTCTTGAAAATAAAGGTCGCAATGTCAAAGCCAAGTCAGGATTGAACAAATCAATTCTTGATCAAGGATGTGGCATGATGATTGATATGATGAATTATAAGCAGCAATGGTGCGGCGGCTTACTCATCAAGGTAGATCCAGACCCGCGTTATACAAGCCGAACTTGCTTTAAATGCAAGCATGTTGCGAAAGGAAAATAGACACACCAAAGCAAAATTTGAGTGCGTTGAATGTGGCCATCAAGAAAATGCTGATATCAACGCAGTTAAAAATATTTTATCGGCAGGACATGCCGTTTTGTCTGTGGAGGGAGGATGCAGTAAAAGCCGCCCAATGAAACAGAAAACTTGTGATGGTCGTGAGAAAGTCACCTAAGAGCGTTTGCTTTTAGAATCCCACATTTGAGCTTGTCGAAAGTGGCGGGAGTATGTCAACAAACTCCTTTGATTATTTGTGCTGACTGACCTTATGTCTGATCAATACAGATATCAAAGTATTTCCAAACGTAACTATAAATATTTTTTGAACGTATATACTTATATGTGTATCTACTTAAATACTCACACTACGCTTCACTATGCCATTGTTATCTATGTCATAACTAACCTATATTTTTAGATGGCAGCCAGAATTAAAGCCAAAAAAACCTCTACCTAAAAATATTCATTAAGGTAGAGGACCGGAGAATTTTAGATTAAGGCTGTTTTGAGCTTTGTAACTTGAGCAATAGTACATCTGTTTTTAACTTCAAAATCTTGTGCTGTTTCTTTCTTGAATGCGAATACGTTCACACATATTTTTTCTGTCGTTGGCACGTTCTAAACCAGTCGCCAATACTATCATGGTTGTGCTTGGGTCAAACGCAATAAAGCGTGGTTTACTTGCCTTTGTATTGCTGAGTGATAACGTGTCTAAATGGCTTTAGAATTATGCTGCAATAGCGTGTAACTCCATGTAGCATGGCTACCAATGTATCCATCAAATCATTGTTGCTCAAAATATATTTAACCGAATTAGTGGTAATTTTATCTTGAAGTTTTTATCAAAAAGCGCCGTAAAACCATGTCACTTTTAGGGCGTGGATATCAGGCGTCAACCGTTGTCATCTAAGATTGAACACAGCTTGTTAACCAAGCTCATT
>NZ_JBXWIV010000022.1:0-42212 GCF_058197955.1 Janibacter sp. CoH_79_TC_3 | reverse complement strand
ATATTCGATTCAATAAAAATTAAACACTAGCATATTTATCTAGACATAATAAAAGCAAAACTATGGCAAAAAAATTAGTCATTATAGCGCGAGTTGGATTGGTGGTGGTTGGTGTGGTTATCATGGTTGATTGTGCCGTGTTAATGACAGTCGGCAAAATTAACTTTGGCACTGTCGTACCGTTTTTATTGGGCAGCGTGTTTGTCGCACATGGGATATTTTGGCATGCCATCCGTAAGTTTACTAGGCAAAACCCTTTCCGCAATCGTATTTGGTATGCGCTGTGGCTGCTGTTTTTTATTTGGCTTATTAGCTTCGGGTTATTTGTTTTCTCATTGCAGCAGCAGATTAAACGCAGCGCGCAGCCTGTGTCTGAGGTCGCGGCGATTGTTGTACTAGGTTCAGGTACGGTCGCAGGCAAGCCAACACCGACGCTTACTAAGCGCTTAGATACAGCTGCTCCGCTGATTAAAGCACAGCCCGAGGCATTGGTGCTTACCAGTGGTGGCATTGGTATGGGGCAGACGCAGAGTGAAGCCAGTATTATGGCGACTTATTTACATGAGACACATGGCATTGCCTTTGAGCACATTTTACAAGAGGGCAAAAGCACCAGTACCGCCGAAAACTTAATCTATAGCCAATTAATTTTGGCAGCGCAAGATATCTCTATTACAGCGCCTATTGCGATCGTGACCAGTGATTTCCATACCATTCGCGCCGCTGCCATTGCCAAGCATCAAGGCTATCAGCAGCCTATTTTGCTCGCCAGCCCTACGCCGTTATCGATTCGCTATAATGCGTGGTTTCGTGAGTATTTTGCCTTTGTCAGTGGTTGGCTATTTGGCGAATACTAGTAGAAGTTAATAAATAGAAACCGATAAATAGAAGCTAATAAAATCTATAAACAAGCCAAACCATCAAACCATCAAACCATCAAACCATCAAACCATCAAACCACTCAGAGTTTCAATAAAAATAATAACGACCACAATCATAATCATAACTTTCACAAATATAACAACCATGGACAGCGCTATGCTCATCGACATCTTATTAACCATTCATTTTATCTTACTGGTACTGATATCCTTGCGCGTGCTTGCACGTCATGATTTAACCGCACCAGCGCGCTTGGCTTGGATTGTTATTTTATTTGTCTTACCTTATCTTGGTGTACTGGTTTATTGGATGTTCGGCGAGGTGCATTTAGGGCACAACTTCACCCGCGAACGCGAGGCAATCATCGACAAACTACGTCAATACCGTCCCTCAGTGCTTGGTAGCGATGTGGCTTTATTGCATGCCGTCAAGCCTGAGTATCACGCAGCCTTTGCTTATTCAGCAAAAGCCACCGGCTTTCAGACTACGGTAGGCAATAGTGCCGAGCTGATGCCAGACGCAGCTGAGACGCGCAGACGCATGATTGCCGATTTTGATGCGGCGACCGATCATATTCATGTGCTTTATTATATTTGGCTGGTCGATGGCATGGGGACTGATACCGCCGAAGCGCTTATTCGCGCAGCAAAGCGCGGCGTTACCTGCCGGGCGATGGTCGATGGTATGGGCTCACGTAAGATGGTGGGCTCAAAGCTATGGCAACAGATGAAGGATGCGGGTGTACAGCTCAGTGTTGCATTGCCATTAACCAATATCATAAAGGTCCTGCTGTTTAGCCGTATTGACTTGCGTAATCACCGCAAGATTACCGTGATTGATGGCAAGATTGGCTACGCTGGCAGCCGTAACTGCGCCGACCCTGAGTTTATGGTAAAACCTAAATATGCCCCTTGGGTCGATATTATGCTGCGTATCGAAGGCCCCATCGTTGGGCAAACTCAGATGTTATTTGCCAGTGATTGGTTGACTGAAAACCCTGATACGCCGCTCGACAGCTTTCCGTATGCGACAGATTTACAGCCAAATCTGCTATCTAATAATTTTGCTGCCCAAGTGTTTTCCGATGGTCCGACCCAGCGCCACGGCACCACGCCACAGTTTTTGGGCGCTTTAATTAGCCAAGCTCAGCATACCTTGATGATTTCTACCCCTTATTTTGTGCCAGATTATTCACTGGTGAGCATTCTATGTGCGACCGCCTATCGCGGGGTTGAGGTGACGATGATTTTCCCGAAGAAAAACGACTCCTTTATCGTTGCTGCGACCAGTCATAGTTATTACTGGCAATTGCTTGAAGCAGGCGTAAAGATTTATGAGTATAAACCCGGATTGCTACACGCCAAAACTCTGACTGTCGATGGTGAAATCAGCTTGATTGGCTCAACCAATTTAGATTTACGTAGCTTTGATTTGAACTATGAAAACAATATCCTATTTAGTGATAACAAACTGACTACCGATATTATGGAGCGCCAATATCAATATATCGCTGACTCTGATGAAGTGACGCGCGAAGAAGTGAAAAACTGGCCACTGTCTTATCGGATTTGGAATAATATCGTTGCCACCATGGGACCGGTTTTATAAATGAATCCTTGTTAATAAATCCTTATTAAAGAAAAATGATTAATATGAAGTAATTTTCATTAAATTTACTTTATTAATTTCATACAGCAGCTGTTTTTTGCAAAATGTAGATAACAAACTTGGCTTCAGTTTCAAAAGGCTTTGCGGTCACTTCTGCTAGTAGCTCCTGTCTTTTTTCGCCACGCGCACGATATGCATAAGGGGTCATGGTCATTAAATCCGCCAATTCCTCTGCCGATAATTTTAGACTACTGCTGATATGATGGGTTTGTAAAAGCTTAAAATAAGGCGCCAATTCCTGCAAAAACTTATCCGAATCATGCTCGCGGACGTCATCAAATAACGTCTCACGCATCGTTGCTAAATGCCCTATATCGGGCTTGGCAATGATTAGATAGCCTGCATCACTTAATACCTCATTGAACACTTCTGGCAAAATGGGGCTAAAAATACTGCTAATGCCATTGATGCTATGTGCCCGTAATGGCAAGTGGGCAGCGCTGGTGACTAACGGATAGATGGCTGCCGCTTTAATTACCTCTGTGGCAGAATAATCTTTAACTGGTTGATACCAAAGACGACCTAAAGCCTTACTGGTCTTTGCCAGCTCTACGACGGCAGGTTTACTGATATCCGCTGCAATCAGTACGTCCATTCCCATTTGCGCCATTGCCTGCGTGTAATATCCTTCTCCGCAGCCAATATCTAGCCAGTTAATAGGCTTATCTTTTTTATTAAGAATGGCTTTTTGTGCCGTCAGTAACGCCGCCATCTTTTGGCAAATTAAGTCATTTAATGG
The DNA here is from genome assembly GCF_058197955.1 of Janibacter sp. CoH_79_TC_3. Classification (NCBI taxonomy): domain Bacteria; kingdom Bacillati; phylum Actinomycetota; class Actinomycetes; order Micrococcales; family Intrasporangiaceae; genus Janibacter; species Janibacter sp. CoH_79_TC_3. Next base: position 38,923 of record NZ_JBXWIV010000022.1, on the reverse strand, counting down.
CTGATAATGTCCGGCATTTAAGAACCGTTTGCGCGCATCAATTGATTGCTGACTGTCGCCCGGTGCTTTGGTTTTTTTTTGTTGTACTGGCAACAGATTGACATAACCCTGACGTGCCACATCAAATGGATGGACCGTTTGCTTTGGATGCAAGCTGCCATCACAGCGCCAAGTATCGGCAGCTGGTTGCAGAGGTGATTGACAAAGGGGACAAATAAATAAGCTCACAAATATCTCAACGTCATCGCAATATGGCTGCCATTTTAACAAAGTTCAGACTTCTTAAGGAATAAAAGGTGGATTAAAACCATAATGAAAAACATAGAGGCAAAATTATAAGCAAGCATTAAAAAAAGCCATCTCAGATTTTGAGATGGCTTTTGATTTATATTTTATTGACGACTTAACGCAGTTTTAAAGTCATCAGGCCAAGAATGACTAGGATAATGGCAATAATCCAAAACCTTGCCACCACTTGCGTCTCTTTCCAGCCAATCTCTTCAAAGTGGTGATGCAATGGTGCCATGCGAAAGACGCGCTTTTTACGCAGTTTATACGAGCCAACCTGTAGCATCACTGACAAGGCTTCTGCAACAAACAACCCACCCATAATGGCAAAGGCAATCTCTTGACGGGTCATAACTGCTATCGTACCGAGCATGGCACCGAGAGCAAGCGCCCCAACATCACCCATAAATACTTGCGCTGGATGGGCATTAAACCATAAGAATCCAAGTCCAGCACCAATCATCGAACCACAGACAATAATCACTTCCGAGTTATAGGCGATATAAGGTACATGCAAGTAATCCGCAAAGCGCACGTCACCTGACACATAAGCCATGGCGCCTAAACCTGCTGCTACCAAGACCACGGGCAAAATAGCCAAACCATCCAAGCCATCGGTTAAGTTGACAGAGTTAGAAGCACCATTAATCACAAAGTAGGTAAAGATAATAAACCCAATACCAAACGGCACTGCTGAGAATGGAATAATCCAATCTTTAAAAATCGGTAGCAGCAAATCCTGCATCTCACGCGTGGTCGCCATATCCGGCTGTAATGTAGCAATATAATATAAAGATATACCGACGAATAACGCGCCCATCGATAGCCAAAAGTATTTTTTGCGAGCGATTAAGCCTTTGGGGTCTTTATATTTGATTTTAAGCCAATCATCTGCCCAACCGACCGCACCAAAGATAATCATAACAATGAGCAAAATCCACACATAGGGATTGTTTAATCGCGCCCACAATAAGGTTGAAACCCCAATCGCGCTCAAAATCAGCACCCCACCCATGGTCGGCGTGCCCGTCTTAGCCAAATGCGACTGCGGACCATCATTACGAATCGACTGACCGTACTTCAGCGCACGCAGACGTCGAATGACGCGTCCACCAAAAATCATACTAAAGGCAAGTGCGGTAATGACCGCCAGTAACGCGCGCAGCGTCAACGAAGAAACCGCAGAGAACGGCGTATAATACTGACCAAGCCAGCCAAACAACCAAACTAACACCGCCTACTCCTCGACTAGCGCATTGATAAGGGTTTCCATTTCCATGGAACGTGAGCCTTTAAACAGCACCGTACAAGGCTGCGCCTGCTGTGCTCGTAAATAAGACTGTAAATACGCCAATAAACTGTCTTTATCAGCAAAGGCATGGGCGCTGATAGCAGAAATCTCTTGCGCACCCGCCACCGTATGAGGCGCATATTCACCGACACACAGCAGCACATTGATGCCCGTCGTCGCAATGGTACGGCCCAAGCTTTGATGCTCGCTAACCGCCGCCTCTCCAAGCTCTGCAATATCACCGAGTACCATCACTTGCGTACCCGTTTGCGCCGCAAGCACCTTAGCTGCTGCTCGCACTGAATGCGGATTGGCATTATAAGTATCATCAATCAAACGATGCATACCGAGTAGTTGGCTATTTAAACGCCCTTTAGCAGGACGGGCGTTTTCAAGTCCGATGACGATGTCGCTGATATCTATATTTAGCGCATGGGCACAAGCAGCAGCGGCCAAGGCATTATTAACATTATGCTCACCAGCTAAAGGTAGACTGATATCATGAACTTGGCTGTCGATATGCAGCTTAAATTCACTGCGCTCAGGCTCAACATCTAAATGGCTGGCACTGACATCGGTATTGCCGAAACCAATCACGTGTGAGGTATACTTTTCAGCGATACGGCGCAGCTTATTGGTAAAATCATCTTTATCAGGAACGATAGCGTACTGCGTGTCATTCAAAGTATGGTAAATCTCAGCCTTGGTTTGGCAAATGCCTTCACGGCTACCAAATTCCCCTAAATGTGCGGTACCAATATTAAGAACACAGGCCACATCCGGCTTTACAATCTCAGTAGTATAAGCAATCTCACCAATATGGTTAGCGCCTAGCTCCAAAATCGCATACCGATGATGATCGGATAATTCGAGCAACATCATCGGCACACCCAAGTCGTTATTTAGGTTCCCACGGGTAATCAGCGTTGGTGCCAAGCGTCCAAAGATACTACCGAGCATCTCTTTACAGGTGGTTTTACCGCTCGAACCCGTAATGGCAATAACGGTTAAATTTTTATGCTGCTGACGACGATACGCAGCCAATTGTCCTAGCGCTAAACGGGTATCGCTCACGACTAACTGCGGAATATCAGCAGAAATGGGACGTGAAACGATTGCCGCGACCGCACCTTGTTCTATAGCAGTAGCGATGTAATCGTGACCGTCAAAATTATCACCGCTGAGCGCTAAAAAGATATCACCAGGTTTTATGGTACGAGTATCGGTAGCGATACGAGTGCTGGTAATTGACTTGCTTGTGTCCGTGCTATTATTGCTTGATGTTGCTTGACCTTCAGCAAATTGCCAATGCCCATCGAGTGTTGCGGTTGCCGCAAGTAGATTGTCTACTTGCCAAACATACAGCCCTTGCGACTGCATGCTGTTATCGTTGTCGGCTGTCATAATGATTACCTTATATATGATGACTACTTATCTTTGATATTTAATGATATCTGTTGTTCAAAAAAGCTCAAAAAAATGAGCGGCAAGCGCTATTATTTGTCTATAAAGGCTATACGCGCCCTGCTTTCTTTAAAGCGTTTTGCAAAATAACGCTGTCGTCAAAATCATAACGAACATGGTTAATTTCTTGATAGGTTTCATGACCCTTGCCCGCGATAACAACGATATCATCAGGCGCAGCTTGATTAACTGCATATTCGATGGCCGTTTGGCGCGCCGGTTCGATATAGGCACGTTGATATTGCTCGCTCGTCATGCCCGCTTGCATATCTTGCAAGATTACATTTGGGTCTTCGGTACGTGGATTATCCGCCGTCAATACAACGTTATCGGCGCCTGCCAATCCCGCTTGCGCCATCAATGGGCGCTTGCCCGCATCACGGTCGCCGCCACAACCAAACACTGCCCATAGCTGACCTTTACAATGGGTTTTTAGACTGGCAAGCACTTGGCTTAACGCATCGGGCGTATGCGCATAATCAACAATAAAACAACCATCATTGGAGGGCACACGCTGCATACGTCCAACCGCACCTTGTAGCTGCGGGATAACGCCCGCAATGCGCTCCAAACTAATCCCTAGGGCTACAGCAGCGCCAATAGCAGCCAGCAAATTGGCAACGTTAAAACGACCCAATAATGGGCTGACGATATTAATGCTATTGGTTTCTTTGTTTTTAAAATCAGCATTATCAAAGTCACTGTTACCAAAATCAGTACGCAGCGCAATCTCAACACCCTGCAAACTTGGCTTGATTTCAGCGGCAACAAAGGTCGCAGATTTTGCTGGGTCTAAACTATAGGTCCAAACCGTTAATTGGCTGGCATGCGCGGTATCGAGCATAATCTGTGCATGCTCGTCATCGATATTGATGATGGCGTGGGTTAACTCTGAGAAATGTGCTTTATCAAACAGCTTGGCTTTTGCCGCCGCATACTCTGCCATATCGGCATGATAATCTAGATGATCACGGCTCAAATTGGTATAAATCGCCACCGATACTGGCATACCTTCTAAACGCTGCTGATCCAAACCGTGCGAGCTGGCTTCCAATGCCAATAATTCAGCATTCTCTGTACCCATTTGATATAAAAACTTCTGTACCGCTAAGGCATCACCGGTGGTATGGCTGGCTTGCACTAAAGCGCCTAATCTGCCGTTACCCGCCGTGCCCATCACGGCGCTACTCATGCCAGTTAACTGCGTCAATTGTGCCACCAATTGGCTGATAGTGGTTTTGCCATTGGTGCCCGTTACTGCGACGACCGTCGGCAAGGTTACGGACTGCTGATATTGCAAACGCGCCTGAATCAAGTCACCTAAAAAATCACGGATATTGGGCACATATAATACGGGGCAAGGCAGGCGGTCCAATTGCTGCTGTGCGATAGATTCAGCATTATCATCAGTCAAAGCAAGATTGGCATGCGGCGGCATAGTAGACTTAGACAGTAAAGCAAGAGGGTCAATTTCTGCTAGGATAAAAGCCGCCTGCTCAGCGGCTTGATAGAGGTGGTCACGACTTTTTTGACAGTTTGGTATATGACTTTTTAATAAGACAAAGACATCGTTGTCTGCCAATTGACGGCTGTCTAAGCAGAACTGCTCAAATGGAATGTTAGCAACCGAAGTTTTTGCATTCGGTAGTTGACTACTAGATGCGGCTAGCATCGTTGTCAATGCCTGCGCTAGACTGTGTTTATCTTTATAGTTTTGACTATGACTCTGCCTATCTTTATCGTTGCCACTAGCTTCAATCAGCTGTTGCAAGGTGACTGTGGTGCTGCTTAGCGGCGAGGTAGACAGAGTCATTGGCAAATCCTAAACGGTTAAAACGCATCAAATGATTAAGAGCTGAATATTGAAAAAAACTTACTTTTTTGCCTACTGGTCTTCGGTTCTTAATGGCTTATCTAACGGCACATTATACAAACGCAGCGCCTCTTTCATGACGTTATGAAAGACAGGAGCGACTGTTAAGCCGGCATAAATCTGACCACGCGGGTCTTCGATTAACATCACGCCAACCAGCTTAGGATTAGACGCTGGCGCCATACCGGCAAAGACGTTACGATACTGGTCGGTATAGTAGCCACCTTTTGGATTGATACGGCGCGACGTTCCTGTTTTACCAGCGACGCGATAACCGTCGATAGCAGCACCCTTAGCCGTACCGCCCGGTTCGGTGACACTTTCCATCATTTGCACGATAGACATAGCTTGCTCATGTGCCATGATACGCTTACTGGGCTGCCGCTCGCCATCTTTAGTCAGCGTTAAGGGATGCATCACCCCGCCTGCCGCCAGCGCCGAGTACGCTTGAGCAATCTGCGCCAGCGTCACTTGGATACCATAGCCGTAACTGACCGTTGCCCGTCTTGAAGTTTCTTTTTCTTCCGGTGTGACCACAAGGCCACTACCTTCACCTGGAAATTGTAACGGTGTTTTTGAGCCAAAACCAAACTGTTTTTGCATACTGGTAATACCATCAGCCGGTAACGACAAAGCAATCTTGGTCGAGGCCACGTTACTCGATTTCTGTAGTAGCGTTGCCAACGTAATCCGACCCAAATTATTATGGTCACGAATGGTATAGCCACGGACACGAATAGAGCCAGGATTGGTATCGATCAATGATGTCGCCGTATATTTACCTGAATCTAAAGCAGCAGCAACGGTAAATGGTTTCATGACTGAGCCGGGCTCAAAGACGTCAAGTAGCGCACGGTTACGCTGGTTTTCACCGGTCATCTCATTAAGATTATTAGAGTTAAATGACGGCCACGTCGACAAGGCGAGCACTTCACCGGTTTGCACATCGACAATCATGCCCGTTGACCAGCGCGCTTTTTGTAAGCGACCAGCTTTTTCAAGCTCTTTATAAAGCAAGTACTGTAAGCGTGAATCAATCGTTAACGCGACATCTTTACCCGGTACTTCTGGCTTAACTTGCTTAATTTCTTTTAAGCTATTTTGCTTAGCATCTTTTAGTACCAATACCTTACCATCTTCACCGGCCAGCTCAGTTTCGTACTGGCGTTCGATACCGGCGCGCCCTTCATAACCGCCTTCAGGGTCATTGGCATTTTGTCCCATAAAACCTAACAGTTGCGAGTTCGGTTGCGGCTGTGGATAGTAGCGCTGGAAAAAGTTTTTCTCATTCACACCCGGAAAATCAAGCGAGCTGACACTTTGAGCAATCTCAGGCGTGACTTTATTAAGTAGCGGCAGATAATGCGAGCCTGCACCCGATGGCAACGCCGCTTTCACCGCTGCTTCATCGGTCACATCGACACTAGGGTCGATAGCAGTCACTCGTTTCAGCTCATCTACCGAAATATTGGCAGCAGCAGCAAGCGTGGTCAAATCCATATTATCCAAGCGCTTTTGCATACGCGCAACCAGCTTTGGACTATCAGGATTGGTGAGGATAATACGCTTAAGCTCGTAATATTCGCGTGCATAATCATGCGGGCTAAACGACACGGTCGCTAGTGGCGCACTAACTGCTAATGGCAAATCATTGCGATCGGTAATCATACCGCGATAGGATTTTTGCGTACGCACGCTGGTAATCAGCTCGTTACCTTTATCTTGGTAAAACTGAGCATTGGCTACCTGTAAATAATAGGCACGACCGATAAGCCCTACTAAAATCAGCAGTGCCAGCCCCCAAATCGTACGAAAGCGGTTTTTATCCTGCTCGACACCGCCGCGAGAAGATGCTCCAGAGGCTTTACCCAAAAAAGATCTTTTGCTTTTTTGGGTTTTAACACTGGTATAAGCGCCCTGTTCTTCGTTCTTTTTTAGGCGGCTAAACAGCTTGGCTTTACGATTATCAGCCGCTTTATTGTCAGGTTTGCTGCTGGTTTGCGCAGATTTGGCAGCACTGGCACGGCGTAGTGGCTTAGTCACTTTACCACTAGTGACTTTGCCACTGGCAGGTTTTTTGCTGTTATTCTTAGCGGCATCTTTAGCACTATTAGCATTGGATTTTTTATCAGTCATCGTCCTGCCTCCGCTACATCAGCATCCGCTTCAAAAAAATCTGTTTCATTGACAGCTGCTGCATCTGAGCCATCAGCTTCGATGACTGGTGCGACGGCAACTGCCGCACCCGGCTGAATAATCAGCTTGTCTTTAAGGGTTGGCGAAAACATACCCAATTCGGCGACGGCGCGACTGGCAATTTGCGGGGTGGCACTAAAGGTTTGCTGCTCGATAAGCAAACGCTGATGTTCTACCTGCAGCTTGCGCTCTTGTTTTTTCATGTCTTGCAAGGTTTTATAATCCTGATGATATTGCTGCACACCCTCGGCAGTTTTGATGCCGCTCCAGATAATTGCTGCCGCCAATATTAATAATATGGCCACATAAATACTGACCACATTAAATCGGCGCACGAATAATTCGCCAACATCAGTATTAGCAGGCATTGCGGTGCGACGGTTGACAGGTTTGTCAGATATTGCCATGACGATCTCAAAAAAGTGAACTTCAAATATAAAAAGCGCTAACCATTTGCGAGTGATCACACCCTCATGAGCCATCAGCACCATCAATAAAAACAAATAGGAATAGAATTAAAACCCAGCTAAAAGTAACTGCTGAGCCTAGCAGAGAATGTTTACAGCTTTTTAACAGCCGCGTAATCATTAAAACATTCAGTCATATTTTAACCACATAACTTAATAGCAGTCTTTAGGGTATTCTTCTATGGCTTAGTTTATGAATTTTCATCTGCTACATAATCCGTATCGGTACGGGTTGCCATGCGTAACCATGCGCTACGCGAGCGTGGATTGTGACTGACTTCTGTCTTACTAGGACCCACACGTTTCGGCTTACTAAAGTAGCGCGGGCGGTTTGGCGGCATCGGCAGGTTCTCATCTTCTGGATATTGCCCTTTACTATGACGCTGTAGAAACTGCTTGATACGGCGATCCTCTAAAGAATGAAAGCTAATCACCGCCAGCTGCCCGCCCGACTTTAAAATCGGGATACTTTGTTCTAAAAAGTCGTCAACATCGCCAAGCTCATTATTAATGAAGATACGCATGGCTTGAAAGCTTTGCGTGGCTGGGTGTTTGCCACGTTGCCAATTTGGATGCGCGACTTTAATCACTTCAGCCAATGCTAAAGTAGAATCGTAACTGTCCATCTGCTTAATCGCACGCGCAATACGTCGGCTATGGCGCTCTTCGCCAAACTCATAAAGCACATTGGCCAAGGTTTCATCATCGACCGTCTCTAACCACTGGGCAACCGACTGCCCACGACTGGTATCCATACGCATATCGACTGCGCCATCACGCATAAAGCTAAAACCACGGCTGCCATCGTCAATTTGCGGTGAGGAAATACCCAAATCCGCCATTAAACCATCAACTTGCTTGATGCCCATAGCTGCTAAACTGTCAGTCAATGTCGCAAAACTGTCATGAACCACTTTTACACGGCTATCGGTATTTGCCAATTCGCGAGCAACAGCAATCGCCGTCGGGTCTTTATCAAATACAATCAAGGTTGCATCATCGGCAAGTTGGCTTAATAGCAATCGACTATGACCACCACGCCCGAAGGTTGCATCGACGTAGATGCCACTCATTTTTAAGCCGTTTTGGCTTTCACTACTTTGTTCTGTATTGTCTGTTTGCTTTGGTAGCGATTTGACGCCCAATACGGCAGCGACTGTTTCTTCTAACAGCACCGCATCATGGGCAAAACTTAATTCATCAGAAGTGGTTTGTTCTGTTGCAGATTCTTGAGCAAGCTGATTAGCAGAATCATTTTCGACAGCAGACGAATGAACTTCTGACTCAGCATTATCAATGACTGCAGAAGAGGTGGTTTTAGAGTTTTGCTTATTTTTTGGCTTATTATTCGATATGGACACAAACGACTCAGTAAATGACGGTCATTTTGACCGGTAATAGTAAAAAATCAGATGAAAATAAACAAGTTATGACTTACTTCACATTATTATCGCAAGGATACACTGGTAGTCAAGCGCTAGAGGGGCATTTCGTTAAAAATATCCCGTCTCTCTGTTATACTAGCGCTATATTTTACGCTATTTTTCACTATTGACGGTTATTGTTTCACCCGTATTTTTTACTAAAACCTTTGATTCATATTTGTCGTTACTATCTTTAACCGCTATTTTTTATTATCAGCTTTTACTGCCATATTCATTAACTACCACATTCTGAGATTCTTATGATGCAAACCTTTACTGCTAACAGCACCCGTCCTATCCGTACTCGTATTGCGCCATCGCCTACTGGCTTTCCGCATGTCGGCACCGCTTATATCGCGCTCTTTAATTTAGCCTTTGCTAAAGCCCATGGTGGCGAGTTTATTTTACGTATCGAAGATACGGACCAAACCCGCTCAACGGAGCAATCTGAAAAAATGATTTTGGATGCGCTGCGCTGGGTCGGTCTTGACTGGGCGGAAGGTCCAGATATCGGCGGTCCGCACGCACCTTATCGTCAGAGCGAGCGTAGTGAGATTTATAAAAAGCATGCTGAACAGCTTATCGAAAACAATCATGCGTTCCGTTGTTTTTGTAGCAGTGAAGAGCTGGATGCCATGCGCGCTGCGCAAATGGCCAATGGCGAAACCCCACGTTACGACGGTCGCTGCGCTCATTTAGCTCCAGAGAAAACCGAGCAATTGGTCAATGAGGGTAAACCGCACGTGATTCGTATGCGTGTACCAACTGAAGGCGCATGTCAGGTACAAGATATGCTACGCGGTACGGTTGAGATTCCTTGGACACAAGTCGACATGCAAGTGCTGCTAAAAACCGATGGCTTACCTACTTATCATTTAGCCAACGTCGTTGATGATCACTTGATGGACATCAGCCATGTATTACGCGGTGAAGAGTGGTTAAACTCTGCCCCTAAGCATCAGCTGCTTTATGAGTATTTTGGGTGGGAGATGCCAGTGCTTTGCCACATGCCGCTCCTGCGTAACCCAGATAAATCAAAACTCTCTAAGCGTAAAAACCCAACCTCCATTACCTATTATCGTGATGCTGGCGTGCTACCTGAAGCGCTACTAAATTACCTCGGTCGTATGGGCTACTCAATGCCTGACGAAGCTGAGCAGTTTACCTTAGAAGAAATGATTGCCAGCTTTGATATTCAGCGTGTGTCGCTTGGCGGCCCTATTTTTGACATTGAGAAACTTAACTGGCTCAATGCTGAGTGGCTGCGCGCACTTACTCCTGAAGAGTTAAAAAATAAAATCCTCGACTGGGCAAGTAACAGCGATAAATTAACCGCCATTGCTGCCGCTATTCAGCCACGTATCGAATTACTGTCTGATGCGGTTAATTGGAGTGGGTTTTATTTCCAAAACCTGCCGAGTATTACTGCCGAAAGCTTTACCCATAAATCACTGACGCCTGAGCAAATTACTGAGATGCTACAACTGGCACTTTGGCAGCTAGAGACTTTACCGACCTGGTCGGAAGAAAATATTTATGCCACGCTAAAAGGTCTTGCGGCTCATCTTGATATTAAAATGCGCGACTTTATGGCGCCATTCTTTGTCGCTATTGCTGGTAGCACCTCATCGACGCCGGTCATGAACTCTATGGCGATTATCGGTGCCGATATGACGCTGATACGTTTACGTCATGCGATTGATGTACTGGGTGGTTTGGGTAAAAAGAAGCTTAAAAAGCTTGAAAAACAAGCAGCAGAATTGCCAGATTTTTTGGCAGCTGAATAGTTTTTAATTGTTTGTTAATAACATTTTTGATTCATAATATTATTAATAAATAAAAAAGAGGGGTCAGGCTAATACTGACCCCTCTTTGCCTTACTCTCAGAATTTGAATACAAATACTGATTCTTTATTTAACATCTCAGTTGGAAATAAAAATGAGCGCCAAGACCGTCACGATAGAAAGCAAAGATTATGTCTTTAATACGTTAAAAGAAGCACAAAGATACTATGATGCAATTGTAAAAGAGTTATACGATGCCAAGCTAACCCTTACGACTGGGAAAGACTTTGAAGACTTAAAGTGGATATATACGACTTACTCTGATTATAATAAATCAGCGCGATTAAATGAGTCTGATATCGTTGGCTTTAAAGGTATCAGCACAGTACAACAAAAAGGAGGGCAATATATCCCCACAGAATGTGCTGCCATTATTTTTTCAGACGGCAAAGAAGAAGAATTTTTTACCGATAAAGCCATTAAAGAGATAGCCAGTCAGCAAAATCCACGCTAATTTAGGTTTATTAAGTAGCTAAATCCGCTTTAAACGCTTTTTTTCGCATATTTATCGATTATTTTGAAAATAGCGGTTGACAAGACCGGTGGTGTTACATAAAATACGCACACTCTTAGCGAGGGGCTATAGCTCAGTTGGTAGAGCACTTGCATGGCATGCAAGGGGTCAACGGTTCGACTCCGTTTAGCTCCACCATACTATTTATTGCAAAGCTCAGTTCACTGAAACTTTAACATAAGTACTCGCTAGTAGGACGATATCAGCACCTAGGCACAGCTTGCTCTATTCTTAGATAAGCTCTCTGATATTGTGAAGTACCGTTGTAACCATTTGGTTATAACACTCTATGCGTCCCCATCGTCTAGAGGCCTAGGACACCGCCCTTTCACGGCGGTAACGGGGGTTCGAATCCCCCTGGGGACGCCACTATACGGCGTCACTTATTAGCACTTTTGCTTAGCAGCTTTAAGCATTAGATTAGACTAATAAGCGAACAATAAAAAATCCCAGTCATCATACGGTGACTGGGATTTTTTTGTCTGTTGTTTCGTTAAATTGCTGTTAATCATTATTTAGATATTTTGATATGAGGCAGGCTAGCTTTGTTAAGAATAACCTTTAGTGTTCACCCTAACGATCATAACAAGAGACAAACTCTCTAATTGCCCAACCCCATTGTCTATATTCTCCTTGATAGTATCCTTCTAAATACACCCAAGGACGGTCTTTATTATCGTAAGTGGTTTCTGTGATATAAACTTCACGATCGTTGCGTAGTTTATTGATAATCTTACCATTCGGTTTATCACGAATATTTAATGGCGTGCCAGTAGGATCGGTTACTTTACAAACCTGCTCTGCATGCGCCGCTCCCATCCCAGCTGTGATAGTAAAAATAGATAGGGCGAATATACCAATCAATCGTTTCATCTCAACTTCCTTTTATCAATAAATACTTGATACGTTTTTGCTATCGTAGCAAAAACGCCTATGACCCATTATGCATTTTGTATAAGATATTTTGGTTTGATCAATTTCTTATAAAGAGTAAAGGTAAGTCATGTCTCATGGCTTCTAATATTATTATTTGTGAGGTGAATTAAGAATTAAGCTATTATCACTCTCTGTTACTCTTATCATAAACGCTTTGATAGACATTTAGTAGGTTGCCTGTTGATTTATCATAATTGGTATTTACGGGTATGTGAGAAGGGTTAAGGCAATTGGAATAAATTATTCAGGAAATAATAATGAACGATGACACCAAGAAAAAATTTACTTTATTACTGGAAGAGTTAATTAACGCAACCTGCTCAGAATCTAGGCAAGTAGAAATAAATATTGAACTAAATAAACTGTCTCCCGACCCTTTTTGGAGTGATTATATATTCTGGAGTGAGGAGTCTGTAAACGAAGATTTAAGTATAAATTATGAGGAATTTTTTGATAAAATTACTGATTACCCAAATTCTAATGAGTATAAAACAAAGAAACGCATTTTAGAGCTGGCACAAAAACTCGTTATTAGAGATTTTTCTGAAATTAGCGAAGTTGATATCGTAAATGAAATCAATTCACTATCTCCTGATATCAGCTGGACGAATTATCTTTTCGTCGATAAGAGTTGCTTGAACACTGACGGCAGCATTGATAAAGAAAAATTCTTAAATACTATATTTAAGGAAAGCTGGAATGAGAACTTTAGATAACTAATGAAAATAAAATTTCAGATACTTGCTTTCTGTTTTCCCAGATAATAAAAAAGCCCAATCCCCTACTTTAACTGGGACTGGGCTTTTTTTATTCTAAATATAACTAATCATTATGCAGCGTTTTTACTCTCAGCTGCCAATTGACGTAGTACATAGTGCAGTACACCGCCGTGACGCACGTATTCGCGCTCTTTTGGCGTCTGTAGCATGACGTTGACATCAAAGCTCTCAGACGAACCATCTGCACGTGTGGCCGTGACTTTTGCAGTCTTGCTCTCACCATTATCTAGACCAGTGATGCTAAGCACCTCAGAACCATCTAGATTATAAGTCGCAGCATTTTCACCTGCTTTAAAGGTTAATGGCAATACACCCATACCAACTAGGTTTGAGCGGTGAATACGCTCAAACGAGCTGGTCAATACTGCTTTTACCCCGAGTAAGATTGTCCCTTTAGCTGCCCAGTCACGACTAGAGCCAGAGCCATATTCTGCACCACCAAGGACTACGAGCGGACGCTTGTCTTCTTTATACTTCATTGCCGCATCATAAATGGCCATTTCTTCGCCGTCTTGTAGCGTGGCGCTATCACCGTTGAAGTAATAGGTATAGCCGCCCTCTTTGCCAGCCATCATAGTATTTTTGATACGGATATTGGCAAAGGTACCGCGCGTCATGACCGCATCATTACCACGGCGTGAGCCATAGCTGTTGAAGTCGGCTTGTAACACGCCACGCTCTTGTAAGTATTTACCTGCTGGCGAGTCTGGATCGATATTACCGGCGGGTGAAATATGGTCAGTGGTGATTGAATCACCAAATAAACCCAAGATACGCGCCCCTTCGATATCAGGAATACCTTCTGGCTCCATGGTCATACCATCAAAGAATGGAGGGTTTTTGATATAAGTAGACGCTTCGCTCCATGGATACAACTGGCTATCAGCTGAGCTAATGGCGTTCCATGCTGCACTACCGTCAAACACTTCACCGTAGTTTTTACGGAACATATCAGCGTCGATATTATTGGCAATCAGCTCATTAATCTCATCTGACGTCGGCCAGATATCTTTAAGGTAAACATCATTGCCTTCTTGGTCTTGCCCTAGCGGATGGGTGGTCAATTCAATATCGACCGTACCTGCCAGCGCATAAGCAACCACTAACGGAGGCGACGCCAAGTAGCTGGCCTTAACATGCGAGTGAATGCGACCTTCAAAGTTACGGTTGCCTGACAGTACGGCAGCGGCAACCAAGTCGCCTTCTTCGATAGCGCCTTCAATTGCCTCTAACAGCGGACCTGAGTTACCGATACAAGTGGTGCAACCATAGCCAACTAAGTAAAAACCCACTTTCTCGAGCTCATCCATCAATTTGGCTTTTTCAAGGTAATCAGTCACCACTTTCGAGCCTGGAGCAAGAGAGGTCTTAACCCAAGGTTTAGCAGTTAGACCTTTTGCTGCGGCTTTTTTAGCCACTAAACCTGCGCCAATCATTACAGCGGGGTTTGAGGTGTTGGTACAAGAGGTAATGGCCGCAATAACGACAGAGCCATCACGCAATCGATACTCTTCATCTTCAATTTTAACCGTGCAGTAAGTACTGCCTTCAGCGCAGAAAGGCTTGGGTTTTGCCGCCAAAGATTTGGCTTGCTCTTGCTTACCGCCTTCTTCATCAAAGCGAACCTTGGCTTCAATTTCCTTCTTACGGTCTTTGGTCATCACTTTCAGGGTTTCACCAAATTTTTCGTGCATATCAGACAGATTGATACGCTGTTGTGGCAAGTTTGGGCCAGCCAATGCGGGTTGAACGGATGACAAGTCCAATTCCAACTTACTTGAATAAGTTGCTACTGGGGTATCGGCATCGTGCCATAGACCCTGCGCCTTAGCATATTTTTCGACCAGCTCAATCTGGCTCTCTTCTCGACCTGACAGACGCAGATAATCAATCGCCATTTGGTCAATCGGGAAAATACCGCAGGTTGCGCCATACTCGGGTGCCATATTAGCAATGGTGGCTCGATCAGCAAGCGGCATACTGTGTAGACCTTCGCCATAAAACTCGACGAACTTACCAACCACACCATGCGCACGTAACATTTCAACCACGCGTAATACCAAGTCTGTGGCGGTAACGCCTTCGGTGAGCTTACCCTTTAGCTCAAAACCAACGACTTGTGGAATCAGCATCGATGATGGTTGATTGAGCATCGCCGCTTCCGCTTCAATACCACCGACACCCCAACCAAGGACACCAATACCATTAATCATGGTGGTATGACTGTCGGTACCAAATACTGTATCAGGATAAGCAGTCAACTCGCCATCAACTTCAGCAGCCATCACGACACGCGCCAAATATTCTAGGTTTACTTGATGCACGATACCGGTGGCTGGTGGTACCACTACGAAGTTTTTAAAGGCATTCTTACCCCAATGTAAAAACTCATAACGCTCATTGTTACGTTTAAATTCAATCTTTTCGTTTAAATCTAGTGCATCTTCGCGACCATAGGCGTCAACTTGCACAGAATGGTCAACGACCAATTCACTCGGGATAAAGGGATTGATTTGATCCGCTTTGCCGCCAAGCTTAACCACCGCATCACGCATGGCTGCTAAGTCGACCACTGACGGCACGCCAGTAAAATCTTGCAAGACGACACGGGCGGGCATAAAAGCGATTTCTTTTGACGCTTCTGCACCCGCGTCCCAATTGGCAACCGCCTCAATATGGTTTTTGCCGACAGATTGACCGTCGTCTTCATTACGTAATAGGTTTTCTAAGACGATTTTCATGCAAAATGGCAGTTTGCTGATGTGTTGAAAAGTTTCAGTCAGCTTCGGTAAACTGTAGTAGGCATGTTCCTTGCCCGCGACCGAAATGGTGTCTTTTACATTAAAAATATCACTCATGGTAGCTTCCTTATCGTTGTTATATATCCTTGACATAAATCGTTATGAATTTATGCAGATAATTGGTGGCTAAATAGCGGGTACTTAAATTTTTATTAAATGAATGTCATTAGGTTTAATGGCTAGAGCTTAGTAGCTGATAATAGTAGCTAAGAGAAATAGCCAGCTGTGTTGTTATATTAGTAAGAGCGGCATTAACAAAAGATATAAGCATCTCTCTAGCGTTTAACAGTAACGCCCTTTTACCATAACAAATAAGCCGTGCTTTGTTAACGTCTAGATGGTGTTGAATCGTGGCACAATCGTAAACGTAACAATGCTTTAGCACTCGATTAGCAAGGTATTTATTGTCTCTTACTTTTGAAGAAGACGACCGCTACGAAAGACTTGGCTATCCTCATAAAAGCTAGGATGGGCATTCTCCGCCCAAAAGTGTGGCACACCCAAAATAGGTAATGGCGAGAGCTTACGCGGTGTCACATCCGGTTGCGATAACAACGCCTCCATATAGTCAGTTACTTTCTGATCCAAGTGACCGATACGCTCAGATAACGATAAGGCAAAAAAGTCTTGCGCGACATGTATCACGATACTATGGGCGCATAATGCTTTGCGCGGTTGTAGTAGCTTTTCAAGCAGTGCATGCCCAAAAATATATACCGCAGCCTGAGAGGATTCATGCAGCTGTTTTGGCTTATCCCACTGCTGACGCGGTTGTACCAAACTTGCCTGCCAATCAAAATTGATCAGCGCTTCACCGATACTAGGCTCAGCTGTCACCAATATTGCGCCATTTTCATCAAACACCGTAATGGTATCGCGAACGCGCCCTCGACTGCTCCCAATACCTTGCTGCTCAATTTCAAGCATATGATAGTAATTGAGCAGCGCTTTAGTTTTGGGAAAGGTTAGCCAAATACTGCCATTAAATAAATCATGCAAATTATCACGCGTCGGAATATTACCGGTCGTACCGATAAAGCTCTCGTACGCCTCGCCTTCTGGCAACGCCTCTTGTGAGACAAATTGTAAGGTTTTAGCTTGATTATTGAGCGCCGGTTTGGTTTGCGGTAGTGACTGCTGTAGGTCGTTAGCCTGTTGCTGCAATGCTGTATTTAAAACCTTGGCGATAATATCAGGCGTATGTTCTATTTTGTCTGTCTGAGCAGGCTCATTATTTAAGCCACTTAATTGAATGATGATTTTACTAATATAGCCTAACTGGTTTAAGTGACAGAGCCACGGTGCTTGCCAATCAATAGCAGCAAAAGTGTCATCAAGCGTGCTATTACATGCAGGCGGGTTATTGGTAGAAGCATCGAAAGAAGTAGTTTGATAAGGATTAGCAGGTAAATCAGTGGTGGTCATATTGACTATCTCTATTAGACGACTGGCGTGTCTATGGTATCATGGAGCGCTTTTTTACGGCTAGACGAGCCGCTCGAAATGACGTTTTCGCGCGCTATTTATTGATGAGTTTTTATGGCTAATTTTAACACCCACTTAAATGTCGCATTCATGGTTAGTGGTACGATGAGTTTGACTGTTTACAAAGCGGGATTGATTGATGATTCCGGGTTTTTAATGTGCGTGGCGCTTGGTACCACTGGGGGATTATTACCTGATTTGGATTCTGATAACTCAACGCCGATTAAGCTTGGGTTTAACATTACCTCATTTATTTTTGCCTTTGGTCTCGTGATGCATTGGCGCAGTGAGCTGAGTTTGCTGGCACTGATAGCGTTATGGCTGGCAGGATACGGCTTTATGCGTTATGTCGTATTCTCTATTTTTACCAACATGACCGTCCATCGCGGTGTCATTCATTCCGTACCCTATATGGCGATACTGGGTCTTGGAATGACCTATTTAAGCTATGATATTTTAAACTTACCGTTAACGGTTAGCTGGTTCTACGGCTTGTTTTTATTCGGCGGCGCGATGGTGCATTTGGCATTGGATGAGTTATATAGCGTCAATTTGATGGGTATGAAAATGAAGCGCTCATCGGGTACCGCCATGAAGTTCTATCAACATAAAGACAAATGGTGGTATCTGCTACTGTACGTCATCCTTGCACTCTTGGTATATTTTGCGCCACCGTTTGATAGGTTTTGGGAGCAGCTGCGTGATCCAGCACCTTGGGCTCAGCTAAAAATCGGGCTGTGGCCAGAAATGATCAAAAATTGGCTGCAATAAAATTTGTACCGCTACTAAAAAACAAATAATAACTTGAGTAAATAATGTCGATTTCCATACAAATCTGCCCTTGCCAGATTAACCTGTCATCAGATGATATAGGCTCATCACTACTTTATAAGGAGTGCTGCCAGCCTTACCATGACGGGCTTTTTGATAAAGACTTTGATAAGTTAGACGGCATAAAAGCGGACACTGCTGAACGTCTTATGCGGTCGCGCTATAGCGCCTTTGTCTTGGTCAAGCCAGAGTACATCGTCAAAACTACGCTGCCGGCGCAGCAAAACTTGCTAGACATAAAGTCTATTGAGAGTTGGGCAAAAGAGACAGATTGGGTAGGTTTAGAAATTGTCGGTCATACGCCAAAGCTAGGCAAACATCATGCGCAGGTTGAGTTTAAGGCCTATTTTAATATGCCTGATGGCAAAGAACAAAAACAACAGGTGCATCATGAATTATCTGCTTTTGTAAAAACAAAAAACAAAGCTGATAATGATGCGAGTTGGTACTTTTTGGATCCGACCGTTTCTATGTCTGTCACACAGAAACAGCCGTGTATTTGTGGTTCGGGTGAAAAGTTTAAACGCTGTTGTGGCGCTTATATCTAACTGATATTTAACCAATATTAACTATTTTCCAACTCTAAACACTCGCCCCAACTGCTCTTGCCACCGCAATCCCTTCTTCAATCGTCAAAAATTTGCGCTGGCTTGGACTGTCTTTATAAATGACATCGCCATCTTGGAACATCAAGCATTCATTGACGGCTAACTGTTGCCATTTTTCATTTTCAGTGAGTGGAACAGTCACTAGAATCGTAACTTTATCGGTGTCTGTGGTCACATCGCTAAAGTTAATAGCTAAATCATCATCTGCTAATTTCGCTTCACCAAACGGCGCTTTACGCGTGAGATAAAACAGTAAGCTACCAGCATAAGCCAATTGCCAACGACCATTCGATATCAAGCAATTAAACAAACCATTGGCAGATAAATAACGACATTGGGTAGTCAAAAAGTTAAACAGCGTTTGGTTATCAGGACGGGTTTTAAAGCTGCTTTTCAGACGATTAACGAGATAACAGAATGCCATTTCAGAATCGGTGTTACCGACTGGCTGGCAATGTGAGGCATTGCCATTATCTTGCAGGCGCTGACAGCGTTTAATAAACTCGCTATTCATCTGCCCATTATGAGCAAATACCCACTGCTCGCCCCAGACTTCACGAACGAAAGGATGAGTATTGGCCAAGCAGTTCTGCCCTTGGGTCGCCTTACGAATATGGGCAATGACGTTCATGGCTTTAATCGGATAATTATTAACCAAATCGGCAACGGGCGATAAATGGCTCGGATGATTGTCATGGAACAGACGCAGGCCAGTCGAAGCATTACCCGAATCGCATTCGCTACGCTCAAAGAACGCAATACCAAAGCCATCTTCATGGCTGTCGGTCATGCCGCCGCGACGCCGAAACCCTGCAAAGCTAAAACCAATATCCGTTGGGGTATTACAGTTCATTCCTAAGAGTTGACACATTTATACTTCACCGCCGTTGTTGTCGTCTTTTGCAGAATTTAAAGTAGGGTTTAGAGTAGCTTCTGACACTTCATCAAACATCTCATAAGGCGTTGCCCCATCGGTGTCGATATTCGCCAAAATACGCTGTGCATGCGCCAAATCAGTATCCTGTACCCAAAGCACAATCCCAGAATTCATACCCGGCATCACGCTCAGCGGTTGCAGAGATACTGTAATGCCGTTATTACGCAGCAGATTAGCATGTAGCTCGCCTTGTATATTGGTATCGTAGCACGCCAGTTTGTGCCAGTTATCAACTTGATCGGTCATGGTGAATTCCTTTTAAACATTTAAATGTCTTGTTAATACAAATGGATTTAATAAAAGTCAAAACCTGATGACCAGTTAATTTGATTTAACGGATAAGCATCAATATGGAAACCGTTTGGATAATCTTTAAAGCCAGGCTGTAATTTCAATTGATTTATAGCGGCTTGCGCTTGTTGCTCAGTAGCAAATACACCGATTAATTTAAAATCTTCGACATCGTTGTTTTTATCATCGTCTTTACAGCGTGCGTGTTCAAGTACAAATACCGTATTTTGCTCTTTTTCAACATGTGACCAATGGTAAGCGGCTAGACGCTTCATCAAGTCAGGATTTTTGACCATAATGTTATCGCCAGTCCGCCCTTCGGTACGGTTATAATGAATAACGTTTAAACGTAGCAGCCAAAAGATAACCGCCGCTTTTGCCAACATTACTGGTAAGGCACATTTTTCATCCGCGCCAAGTGAGCGTTTTGACTCATAGCCTTGCAAAAAAGCGGCCATTTTACTGCGGTCAAAATTCACCGACTCACCTTGCTCAGCATCACCCCACGTGGTACAAAAGTCATTAATGGTAATGGCAATATCCATCACATAATGTTCGACGCTGACTTCGGTAAAATCCAACAACCCTGTCAGACGCTCTTCGCCTTTTTGGCTATTATTTAACGATAAGTCCCATAAGGTATTATCCGCAAACATGTCTAAATGACATAAGCCTTTTGGCAAAGTCGCAAGCGGCAAATCTGAGTAAGCGCGCCAAATATCGCTCATCAATTTGGCTTCATCACCGGGCATAAACTGCATTTCACGGTCGCGTACTTCCGCCCATGGATATAAAGGCACACCATATTCTTCCGCAGGTTGTAATGCTTGCAAAGTCTCATGTAGCATGGCTAAAGCGGCGCCAATTTCGTGACACATCGCTTGTGTGGTCTGTTGTGGGTGCGAGCCTGCTAGGCATGGCACTAACGTAATTGCTTTATTATCGTATTGAATGACATAACATTTTTCTTCACTATCAACCAACGATAACGGCGCAGCGACCGGTAATTTACCATCTAATTGATTTAAAATGACCGCCATTTTTTCGATGTCTTCTGGTGGACGCTCTTCAAATAACGTAAATACATAAGAGTGCGCACCATCCACATCATCAGTCGTCTGAATAAACCAGTTAGAGTTTTTAATGCCTTGGGTAATTGGAATGGCGCGCGCAAATGACACGCCAAAACGCTGGCAAAAATCGGCAAACTGGTCATCGGTTAACTGGGTATAGACGGACATGACATCTCACTTATGGCAATAGAATAAAAAGGTAAATAGGTACGGTAATGACAGTGATTGTACCGCGCATGAGCAAACTTTGGTTAACAGCATAATAATCTTGCGAAAATCTGCCTGATATGGCGGTGATTTTGCTAGACTAGCGCTTATAGAATGAATTGATTATAAGGCGAAAGTCCCTATGTTAGCAAAGCGTATCATTCCTTGTTTGGACGTTGATAATGGCCGTGTGGTCAAAGGCGTACAATTTGTCGATATTAAAGACGCAGGCGACCCTGTTGAAGTCGCTAAGCGCTACAATGAACAAGGTGCCGATGAGATTACTTTTTTAGACATTACCGCAACCAATGATGAGCGTGATACCACCTATCATACCGTTGAGCGTATGGCAGAAACGGTATTTGTTCCGCTTACAGTCGGCGGCGGTGTGCGTAAGATTGCGGATATCCGCAACTTACTCAATGCAGGTGCGGATAAAGTAGCGATTAATTCAGCAGCGGTATTTACCCCTGAGTTTGTCGGTGAAGCGGCGCAGAAATTTGGTAATCAATGTATTGTAGTTGCTATCGATGCCAAGCGCGTCGCTGATATTGAGGTTGATGGCATCATCATGCCGCGTTGGGAGATTTTTACCCATGGTGGTCGTAAGCCAACGGGTATTGATGCGGTTGCTTGGGCAAGTAAAATGGCGGCGCTTGGCGCTGGCGAATTATTGGTCACCTCAATGGATGGTGACGGCACCAAAAAAGGCTATGATTTGGCACTTATGAAGCAAATTACCAGTCGTGTGAATGTGCCCGTTATTGCTTCAGGTGGCGTTGGCAATCTGCAGCATTTAGCCGAAGGCGTATTAGAAGGCGGCGTCGATGCCGTGCTCGCTGCCAGTATTTTTCACTTTGGCGAATATACGGTGCAAGAAGCGAAAGAATATATGGCAGCACAAGGCATAGCAATGCGCTTATAACGCCTTTGTAAAATACAAATGCAACGGTAAAAAATGTTATCATAGCGCTAACTACTTATTATCATTTGATTTTCGTTCATTTAACGGATAATTAATCGCTTAAATAGATTATTTGAACCCAGCGTTATATTTAGATTCCTATACTTTTATATTAAAAACCCATTCAGCAAAGGATATTTTTATGTCGAATTTACAACAGCAGCGCAATGATGTGACCCATATCGATGGTAACTTACATCAAAATGAAGATGCGCGTATCGGTATCGTCGTTGGTCGTTTTAACGGTTTTGTCGTTGAATCATTGGTAGATGGCGCAATCGATGCGCTACTGCGTCATGGCGTTTTGGGTAGCAACATTACCGTGATTCGTGTTCCTGGTGCCTTTGAGTTGCCATTGGTCGCTCAGCGCGCTGCTGAGTCTGATCGCTTTGACGCCATTATTGCGTTAGGCGCAATTATTCGTGGTAGCACGCCGCATTTTGACTTTGTTGCTAGCGAATCTGCCAAAGGCCTAAGCAGTGTTGCGATTGATTATAATATTCCTGTTGCCAATGGCGTATTGACCACTGACAGCATCGAGCAAGCGATTGAGCGCTCTGGTACGAAAGCCGGTAATAAAGGCTCAGAAGCGGCGATGGTGGTACTAGAGATGATTGCGGTATTATCACAGTTAGATATTAATGATGACTATGATAGTAGCGACGATGCTTAACAATGACGCTTAATTAAACCATCATTTCATAAAGTATTTTTATTATTTAAGCAGTTGAATGGGCGCTGTGGTTCTTTATAAGCTATGGTTTGTTATAAAAAGTCACAGCGCCTATTCTAGGCAGAACAATGCTACAAAGAACAGTGCTCCAAAAAAAGTTGTAAACGGCGCTAGCAAGCGTCGATGTAACACTTGACTGTCATAGCTGTCAGTCGATTACTATTTAACATATTTTATGCTATTGCTTATCCCATAGTTGCTTATCACATATTTGTTTAAAACCTAGGTACAAACCCCTTATGACTGACCAACTCAAGCGCGCTATTAGCGCGGCGCAAACCGCACAACTCACTGATGGACAAGCTGAAGCGACACGTATCGCAAGCAGTAGTGCGGGCGATCAAACCTTCGATATGAGTGAAACCACTTATAAGACCAGCCACACTGCTGTGCGTAAGGCTCGTCGCTTTGCGATGCAAGGTCTATACGAATGGCTGGTAACCGACCACCGTTTTGATATCGATGGCAAGCTTGGCTGGAAAGCCAATGCCCCACATGATATCGCTGCCCGTACCCGTGCGACCAATGCCATGCATACCGTACATATCGGTTATTACCATGAAATGATGCGTGATATTCCAGAGCAGATTGACGCTCTCGATGTGCTAATCAGTCAGCATCTTGATCGTGAAATCGATAAGCTTGATACCGTCGAGCACGCTATTTTATTAATTGGTGCGTATGAGCTACAAAACCGCTTAGAGATTCCTTATAAAGTGGTGCTTGATGAGGCGATGAAGCTAAATAATCATTTTGGCGCTACAGATGCGCATAAATTGATTAATGCCGTCCTTGATAAAATGGCGGTTGAATTACGTGCGCTTGAAGTAGAAGCAGATAGCAAAGCCAATCTACGCACGTCACAAAAAGCGGCGACTCAATCTAAGACTAAGCAGGCTGAAGCTCAATCTGCTAATGTTGAAGAAGCTACTGAAACCCCTGCCGAATCTGATATCGACAGCACGGTAACTGGCTCAAACAAACCACGTATCAGTGCGAATAATGCCAGTGTTAAACGCAATAGCGCGAGTAAAGCATTAGCAAATATCATTGATTATAAGATAGGCAAGCAAAACGAAGCGGCAAAAGATGTCGTTGCTGCCGACTCTATCGTTAATGAACAGCTTGTCGAAGAAAATACTGCGGCCAATACTGACATTGATGAAGACAGTAATTTAGATAGTAGCGCAGATAGTAATGATGCTAGCAACGAGAACAATAGCGCCGCCGATATTGCGCTACAAGACTCTAATATTGTTAGTACTGACCAAGAAGTCGCTGACCAAGAAGATGCTGCCGCAGATAGCAGCTCGTTAGATAATACTGAGCTAGACGATACTATGTCAGACAACTTAGATAACATTGTGTCAGATGATACTGATGCAAAAAGTAAAGACTAGTCATGAATGAGTTTGAGCTGATTGAGCGTATATTTTCCCAAATCCAAGCTGCACAGTCATCGTCTAGCATTGTCGATAAAGGCAATGTCGAAAAAGGCATTGGTGATGATGCCGCGGTAATGAGCTTGCCTGCAGGCGCGCGCTTGGTCAGCTGTATTGATACCCTCGTTCAAGGTCGTCACTTTAGCGCTGATTGGGAGCAAGTGAATAAGCTTGCCTTTTCTATCGGCTATAAAGCCGTTGCGGTAAATGTCTCAGATATTGCCGCGATGGGCGCCACCCCGCACAGTATTTTATTGGCATTAGCCTTACCTGAGCGTTTGGCTAATGAGCAATGGCTGACTGAGTTTGCCAACGGTTTATTTCATGCTTGCCAGCTATTTGGTGTGACGCTTATTGGCGGTGATACCACGCGCAGTGATAGCTTGATACTCAGTGTCAGCGCGCAAGGATTGCTTGATGCCAACACACCAGCTGTTTACCGCTCAGGCGCGCAAGTTGGTGATAAAGTCTATGTCTCAGGCACGCTTGGCGATGCCGCTTATGCGCTACAACATCCTGATAATGCTGTCGGTATTGAGCTTGCACATCGATTGCATATGCCAACGCCTCGTATTACCTTAGGTACCGCACTAGCGAAAGTTGGTGCAACTTCTATGATAGATATCTCTGATGGTTTGTATCAAGACCTTGGGCATATCTGCCAGCAAAGCGGTATCGCTATGCGACTTAATTTGGAAAATCTGCCTACTAGCAAACCATTAGTCAGCATCGATTTATCTGAGCGTTTATTGTGTCAATTGGCAGGTGGCGATGATTATGAACTGGCTTTTACCTTGCCTGCTCATATCGAACCGCCTAATAGTAAGGACGCTAATACGCCTGTTACCTGTATAGGTGAAGTAATAGCCATAAACCAGGCAAATGCTACTACGAATTTACGACCAGCGCTTTTTTATCAAGGTCAGCCAGTCACACCGACTCATCCAACCCCATTTCCTACTTGGCCCAATCTGACGGGTTACCAACATTTTGCAGGTTAACCCATGATTGATCACGACCTTATTAAGCCTGACATCCGTAAAGCCAATGATTGCCCGCCTCTCCCCGCCAATGCCTGTGCGCTTGACCGTTTAATTTATTGGCTTGGTATTGGTTTAGGCAGTGGTCTGCCTCGCCGTGCCCCCGGTACTTGGGGCACAGTTGGCGGTTTAATCGTTGCGATACCTTTATTAAGTTTAGGCTTTGTGCCGTTTTTGATTATGACCATTTTAGCTTGTTTGCTTGGTAATGCGATATGCGGTCGTACCTCAGAGCTGATGGGCGGTCACGATAATCCGCACATTGTTTGGGATGAATGGGCAGGTATGTGGCTTACATTACTGCCGCTATCTTATATGGGTATTGCTGACGGCAATTTTTGGCAAAATATCGCCCAAATATCTACTATCGTAGCAATCATTATCGCCTTTATATTATTCCGCTTTTTTGACATTATTAAGCCACCGCCGATTAGCTGGGCGGATAAAAAAGTCGCGGGCGGTCTGGGTATTATGCTCGATGATATTATCGCTGGCATCATGGCGGCAGCTATTTGGGTGATTGTTTATACTTTTATTTTTACCCTTGCTGATTAACAATCATCATTATCTAATTTTTAGTTAGACTACCTTTATGCTTTCACGTCTTTCATTTCTTAACATCTTTTATCGTCTCCCTAATTTTATGCGCTAGAATTTTTGGTGCTAGCTGGATAAAACAATATTAAGATTACAAAGATGTCACGACATAGCATTTTGGTTAAATGACGATTTACGTTATAATTCAAACTTATATTTTGTTACATTTGTAGGCTATTATGACATCTTCTCTTTCGGTAATTATCCTCGCTGCTGGCAAAGGCACGCGTATGCAGTCAGCCAAGCCAAAAGTGCTGCAGACACTGGCTGGCAAGTCACTATTGGGTCATGTGCTTGATACCTGTCATCAATTGATCGTTGATGACACTATTATTGTTCATGGTTTTGGCGGCGAGCAAGTCCAAGCAGACATTAGTGAGCAATATGCGCACCTGCCTATTACTTGGGTCGCCCAGACTGAGCAGTTAGGGACAGGACATGCGGTAAAAGTGACGCTGTCTGATTTACCAAAAGAAGGTCAAAGTCTGATTCTTTATGGTGATGTCCCATTGGTCAGCTGCCAGACGTTAACAGCATTAAAGTCTGCCAATACTGACGGTATGTCGATGTTGACCTTGACTGTTGAAAACCCTTTTGGTCTCGGTCGTATCAAGCGTGATAAAGATGGCAATATCGAAGCGATCGTCGAGCAAAAAGATGCCAGCGCCGATGAGCAAAAAATTCAAGAGATTAATAGCGGTATTTATTGCGTTGATAATGCGTTGTTGCATAAATATCTGCCAAAGCTGTCTAATAATAATGCGCAGCAAGAATACTACCTGACTGATATTGTTAAAATGGCTGTCGCTGAAGGCATTAATATCGTTGCGATTGAGCCTGAGCATACCTTTGAGATTGAAGGCGTCAATAACCGCCAACAGCTTGCTAGCTTAGAGCGCACGTGGCAAGGAAAATTGGTTGCAGACCTGCAAGAAGCCGGTGTGCAGTTTGCCGACCCAAGTCGTGTTGATATTCGTGGTACCTTAACTGCCGGTCAAGATGTGTTTGTTGATGTGGGAGTGGTATTTGAGGGCGATTGCCTCTTAGGCGATAACGTTTATATCGAAGCGGGCTGTGTGATTAAAAATGCCCGTATTGGTAATGCCTGTCATATCAAACCTTATTGCGTGATTGATCGTGCTGAGATTGGTGCAGGTGTCGATGTTGGTCCTTTTGCCCATTTGCGTCCTGAAACAATTTTGGCTGACAACAGCAAAGTTGGTAATTTTGTTGAAATTAAAAAATCGACGATTGGTCGTGGCAGCAAGGTCAATCACCTAAGCTACGTCGGCGATGCAACGGTCGGTACCGACGTCAATATCGGCGCTGGTGTGATTACCTGTAATTACGATGGCGTAAAAAAATCGCAAACCATCATCGAAGACAATGCCTTTATCGGCTCTAACGCCAGCTTGGTGGCACCTGTAACCATTGGTGATACGGCTACGGTTGCTGCAGGCTCCGTGATTACTAAAGACGTTGATAGTAAAGCATTGGCTTTTGGTCGCGCTCGTCAAACCCAGAAAGATGACTTTCAGCGTCCGACTAAAAAGTCAAAATAGTCAAAAATACGTTGAAAACTGTTCATTTAAACACTATTTAATTTAAACAATAATAAGCAGCATGACAATCTTTGTGATGCTGCTTCCTTATATTTATAGCGTCAGGATTGTGAGCGCAAAAGCCTCGCACTGACCTAATATAAAGTTCTATTATTTAATAACTGAATATAATCGTATCTAAGCATTGAACAATCAAAACATGAAACATCGAATTTAAGGAATAGTTATGTGTGGAATCGTTGGAGCAGTAGCTGAGCGTAATATCGCCAATATCTTACTTGAAGGTCTTAAGCGCCTAGAATACCGTGGTTATGATTCCGCTGGTTTGGTTGTCATTCGTGATGGTGAGCTGCATCGCGAGCGTCAAGTAGGTAAAGTGCAAGCGCTGGTCGATGCCGTCGCAGTCAATCCTGAATTTTTCGATGGTCATATCGGTATTGCCCATACACGTTGGGCAACGCATGGCGAACCTGCTCAGCGTAACGCCCACCCGCACATATCAGGTAAAATCGCTGTCGTCCACAACGGTATCGTTGAGAACTATGCCGAATTAAAAGAAGATCTGATTGCCAAAGGCTACGAGTTTACCTCGCAAACCGATACCGAAGTTGTCGCCCATTTAATAAATGATATCTACAAAAGCACGCCTGATTTATTAGAAGCCGTTCGTGCGGTTATTCCTTTATTACATGGCGCTTTTGCCCTTGGTATTTTGCATATCGATTGCCCAGATGAGCTGATTACCGTCCGCTTAGGTTCTCCTTTGGTCATCGGTGTTGGGATTGGCGAGAACTTTATTGCCTCTGATCAATTAGCCCTATTACCGGTCACCAATCGCTTTATGTATCTAGAAGAAGGCGATATTGCCAGAATGACTCGCGACAGTATTACCGTTTATGCCGATGGCGTTGAAGTAAAACGTCAGATACATGAAATTGACGCGACCCAGCATAATGCCGATAAAGGTGAGTTTAAGCATTATATGCTTAAAGAAATCTATGAGCAGCCAGATGCTGTCAGAAGAACTGTTGAGATGGCAGTTGATAACGGTACAACTTTTAAATTACGCGACGACTTTTTACAACGTCATGAAGCGCAATTAAAAGGCATTAAGCACGTCCAAGTCATCGCTTGTGGTACCAGTTATCACTCAGGTTTGGTGGCAAAATATTGGTTTGAGAGCCTAATTCGTGTGCCTTGTTCCGTTGAAGTTGCTAGTGAGTTCCGCTACCGCAATCCGGTCGTCGTCGACAACACATTGGTCATTTGTATTTCGCAATCTGGCGAAACAGCGGATACCTTATCCGCGCTTCGTGATACCCAAAAGCAAGCGCCAATAGGGCTAGTCAGCTTGGCCTTATGTAATGTACCGACATCGTCACTGGTCCGTGAGACAGACATTTTTTTACCAACGCTTGCTGGCCCTGAGATTGGTGTTGCTTCTACCAAAGCCTTTACGACTCAGCTTGCGGCTTTGATGCTGCTGGTGTTAAAAGTGGGTGTCCTGCAAGAGCGTATGACTGGCGAAAACTTGACCATTCTGCTTGGTCAATTACAACACTTACCCGGTCAACTACATGCCAGCTTAAACCTTGATGCGCCTATCAAAGCCATGAGTGAGCACTTTGAATATAAGAAAAGCTGCTTGTTTTTAGGGCGCGGTTTACAGTTCCCAATCGCCTTAGAAGGTGCCCTAAAGCTAAAAGAAATCTCTTATATTCACGCAGAAGGCTATGCCGCAGGTGAGCTAAAACATGGGCCATTGGCATTGGTTGATAAAGATATGCCTATCGTGGTGCTAGCACCAAAAGACAGTATGTTTGATAAGCTAAAAGCCAACATGCAAGAGGTACATGCGCGTCACGGTGAGCTGTTTGTATTCGCCAGTGAAGAAAGTAAGATGGTCGCAGAAGATAGAATGCACGTGGTCTATGTACCTGAGGTTTGCGAGACGCTTGCCCCTATCGTCTACAGTGTGCCAGTACAATTACTTTCGTATCATGTAGCGGTAATGCGTGGCACAGATGTCGATCAGCCACGTAACCTCGCAAAATCAGTGACGGTTGAGTAGAGTAAGTCTTTGATTTTAAAGGATTTTTAATCATAAATTACTTATTATAATATTGTATAATACTGAATCCTTTGCTGTCTAGTATTAACTAGATAGCAAAGGATTTTTTGTGTAATGAACCTGGGAAATTTCATTAACTTGGATATATGTCAGTATAAGTATTATATTGAGCAGCAAAGCAAACCAGAATTGATTATGTTCCTATTTCAGACTCAGCCTTATTTAGGTTGTCGCAAATGTCTTTTGTGACATCAAAACTACCCACTTTAATATCATCTAAATCATAATAGCTATACTGATAATCAAATCCCATATTTATCCCTTGAATAACCTCTGCTTCTGCACAGGCTAACTCAGTATGTTCATTTCGCATTACCGTTTCAATCTCTTTTCTTTCAGATGCATTATAACCAGATACCTTCAGCCTATAACCGAAAGTGACCGTTGTTCCATCAAAATCAATCTTTTCTAAAGTCGTCACTTCATCAAGTACGCTTGGCAACTCTCTTGTTGACATATCGATATTACGATACATCTCCTGTACATCACGTTCGTGATTGCTAGCCGTAGTAACACTTTCACCATGAGCCAAATCAGAGTTATCATTCGAACAGGCGGTAAGTGTTAGAAAAGCTGAAAGTACAGCCAATGCTTTAAGTTTATTAAACATAATTATCCAAAATAATATGATTAGGGCGTGTCCTCATTCTAAAGAGAACACGCCCTATTATACAAATATGAATATCTAAACCAGCCCTTTATAAAGAAAATAGCACCCAACCACCGTTAATAACACCGCAAAGCATTTCTTTAATAGTTCTGGCGATAATATATGAGCGACTTTTGCGCCTAACTTAGCAGTGAAAAAACTCATAATGCTAATGCCTAAAAAGGCATAAACATGGACAAAGCCAATAGTATTTGGCACATCGACTTGCTGCTGCATCCCAAAAAGCATAAACCCTAACGCACCGGCAATGGCGATCGGCAAGCCACATGCCGCTGACGTACCAACTGCTTTTTGCATAACCACGCCATAACGCGTGAGATAAGGGACGGTTAAGCTGCCACCGCCAATACCGAAGATAGCAGAAGCGATACCAATGACCCCGCCTGCTGCTAGTTGCTTAGGTTTTGACGGCAGGGCTGTATTGGCATGGTTAACTCCACTGGCATCATTAGTAACCTGCTTTTTGCCACCAAAAAACATCTTATAAGCGACCCACAGCAAAAATACTCCAACAATCAGCTGAAGATACAATCCAGATATCTGTCCCGCAATTCCTGCCCCAAAAAAGCAACCAATCGCTAAACCTGGTGCCAGATTTTTAAAGACTGGCCACATAACCGCGCCTTTTTTATTGTGCGCCATCAGCGAGCTGATAGAGGTGACAATGATAGTCGCTAGTGACGTCCCTAACGCTAAATGCATGATGCTGTCAGGACTGTAATCCATTTGGGTAAAGACGATAAATAAAAGCGGTACGATGATGGTGCCACCACCCACGCCAAACAGCCCCGCAGCAAATCCTGCTAGCGCGCCTATTATTAAGAAAATGAGTATTTCCACAGGATAGTTACTTCTCGGTTAAAGGATTGAAGGGTGATGTGAGTGAAATGCTCATCGATTCGAGGGCCGACTTAAAAACTAACTTCAACGCTAATTTAAGCGATTTCTATTTGAGCGACTTGTCCCACTTGATGGTATGAGCGATTAAAATATACCAAACTTTCATCGCTCTCACTTTGTTTGATAGCAACAACTCGGCACATAAAAATACTATGTGTACCCACTTGTTGAATGTCTTCAATCTCACAATCGAAACTGACCAATGCGTCTTCTAAAATAGGCGCACCTGTGGTTAATGTCGTCCAAGCGCCATGCTCAAAGCGCTCTTCTGAACATAGCTTGGAGGCAAAGGCATTAGATATAGACTCATGCTGGGTGCCTAACACATTAACACTTAACGTTTTATTTTCAAGAAAATGGGCATGTGAGCGAGAAGTCTGATTCATACAGACAAGCAAGGTTGGCGGTGTGTCGGTCACGCTACATACCGCAGAGGCGGTAAACCCATGACAACCAGAGTTGCCTTTTGTGGTGATCACATTGACCGCCGTCGGTAATAGAGACATGCCCTCTCTAAAATCAGTTGCTTCAATCATGACTTAACTCCTAAATTTTAATCTTTAAGTACATTGATAACTGAGGTCACTCATAGGTTTAAACAAGCTAGCGTTTGTTAAGAAATGCTAAACGCTTATCTCTTGGCGTACGATTTCTGCGCCCGCGCTCAAAGCATTTAATTTGCCGCGTGCAACTTGGCGGGATAACGGTGCCATGCCGCAATTAGTCGAAGGGTAAAGCTTATCAGCATCAACAAACTGCAGCGCTTTGCGTAAGGTATCTGCCACTTCTTCTGGGGTTTCAATGCTATTGGTTGCCACATCAATGGCGCCGACCATCACTTTTTTACCGCGGATTAACTCAATCAAATCCATCGGTACATGCGAGTTTTGACACTCTAAAGAGACAATATCGATATTTGACTGCTGCAATTTAGGAAAGGCTTGCTCATATTGGCGCCACTCTGTACCTAAGGTTTTCTTCCAATCAGTATTGGCTTTGATGCCGTAGCCGTAGCAAATATGCACCGCTGTTTCACATTTTAAACCTTCGATAGCACGCTCTAAAGTGGCAATACCCCAATCGTTGACGTCATCGAAGAACACATTAAAAGCCGGTTCATCAAATTGGATAATATCGACACCAGCCGCTTCTAGATCTTTCGCTTCTTGATTGAGGATTTTAGCAAATTCCCACGCCAATTTTTCACGGCTTTTATAATGACCATCATATAAAGTATCAATCATCGTCATCGGGCCGGGCAGCGCCCATTTAATCGGCTGATCGGTTTGCGAGCGTAAAAACTTAGCATCGTCAACAAACACAGGTTTTTGGCGGCTCACCGCACCAACGACTGACGGCACACTGGCCTCATAGCGATTACGAATTTTGACCGTCTCACGCTTTTCGAAATCGACACCATCGAGATGTTCGATAAAGGTGGTCACAAAATGCTGGCGCGTCTGCTCGCCATCACTGACGATATCAATCCCTGCCTGTAGTTGCTCTTGTAATGACACCCGTAGCGCATCTTGTTTGGCTTCAAGCAGCTGTTCGCCTTCTAAAGCCCAAGGTGACCAAATTTTTTCAGGTTCAGCGAGCCATGAAGGTTTTGGCAAACTGCCAGCAGTCGATGTCGGTAATAATTTTTGTGTCGGTAATAATAGTGTCATAGGATTTATCTTCTTATGTATTCGTATTCTCATTTCAGCTAGATTGAACGTATCTAAATTGAACGTATTTAGGCGGCGTATTCTTTATCTGCACATTCTTCCACCGCGCGCTCATGTACATCATAGCTTGCCGCCCATTCTTCAAGAATAGCTTGATAGGGCTGAATAAATTGCGCTTCCGTAAACTTGCCTTGCTTCACCGCCATTTGACTACGCTCTTCGCGGTCATAGACGATTTGCGTTAGGGAATAATCCTGATACTTTAAGCTAGGTTGATACACCTGACCTGCCGTCGAGTTGGCATTATAAATTTCAGGACGATAAATCTTTTGGAAAGTTTCCATGGTGCTTATTGCACTGATGAGCTCAAGGTCGGTGTAATCACTCAGCAAGTCACCGGCAAAATAAAAGGCCAAAGGCGCAAAACTACCTGCAGGCATAAAGTAGCGCACGGTTAAGCCCATTTTGGAAAAGTACTCATCAGTCAACGACCCCTTGTTCGAAGAGCAGCCATCTTGTCTATACTCCACCCCTAATACCGGATGCTGATTAATCGTACGATGATAGGTTTTACTGGTTGATACACTCAGGCAAATCACCGGCTGTTTATTAAACTCAGCTTGATAGGCTTCTGAATTCAATAAATACTGAAACAGTTTTCCGTGCAAATCACCAAAATCTTCTGGCGGTGGTAAGGTGGGGTTCTTGTCAAAATGCTCTAATAGGACGATGCTAAAGTCATAATCGCGCACGTAAGATGAGAAACTATTGCCAATCATACCGTCGATACGGGTGTTGTCTTTATGGTCAACAATCGTTGTTTTAAGCGTTTCAATGATAGGAAAGGTATGTCCATTACCTTCGATATCCAAATCTGCTGAAATAATATCAACTTCAACAGAATAACGGTCGGCAGTTGGGTTATCCCAATGCGCCAAGGCATTAAAACGATTATTGATCATTCTTAACGTTTTACGCAGATTTTCTTCGCGATGTTCACCGCGTGCCAAATTGGCAAAGTTAGTCGTTAGACGCGTGCTATCTACAGGATGATAGTTTTCATCAAAACGAATGCTTGAGATGGAATATGTAAATTGTTTACTCATGATAATCCGCTACCCTAATCTCATTGTGTGAGATAAAACCAAATTTGTGTATGAGATAAATCATACCCGAACTGAATCATGAATAAAAATGATACTATCTAAATTAAAGATGAGTGAAATTCATTTTATTAAAATTAGGTTATAAGAAAAGGATTGGATAGCAGGGATTTTGGTAGATTATTTTACGGGAAATGAGATTTATAAAGGACTGGAAAAATCTTGGATGATTGAAGAGAATAATGTAGCAGGTTTAGCAACTGACTCGCATTTTACTATCATAAATTGAAGTCGCATATAACGTAGAACTCAAACCACAAGTGATAAAGAAAATGGTAAAAGTATGAGACTGAATGCTTTGCTGTACTATACTAACTAAATGCAAAAGTAGATAATATTATAGGTAATTATTCACCTCTTAGTGCTTTTACAGGTTGGATTTTAGCTGCGCTGTATGCTGGATATAGAGTAGATAATAAAACAACAACTAAAGAAGATATTAAGATAAGCAGTATATCTATGAGTTTGATTTTGGAGGGTAACGATTCGACAAAGTAATTATCAAAAAGCCCTAAATCAAAAGTGACATTGATCCAAGCCGAAAGGCTAGGAATGCTAAGCGACAGTACAATGCCTAAGGCTAAACCAATCATCACCCCCAATACGCCAATAACAGTCCCCTGAACGATAAATATTCGGGAAATAAGACTTGATGACGCTCCAAAAGTTTTTAGTATCGCTACATCTGATCTTTTTTCTGTAACGCTCATCACCAATGTTGAAATAACGTTAAATGCTGCAACTAAAATAATGAGGAATAGAAGTAACGACATCATGGTTTTTTGCATACGAATAGAAGTATATAAACTGCCATGGGTCTGCGTCCACTCTCCACTAGAAAGGGTAACGTCTTTTTGAACATCTTGGAGGGTAGAAGCTTGATTAGAGGCACTAGCTAATGCTTGCTTAGCTGAGTCCTGAGAGGTGAAAACATCTTTTAAATTTAAACGAATACCAGTCGCACCATGATTTAAGCCTACCGCATCAGAAGCATCATCCATGGCGATATAACTCATCCACTTCTCTATCTCTTGGCTGACATGAAATACGCCCGTAAGCGTATAGGTATGAAAAGTAGGTGTGATACCGACTGTAGAATTAGAAGGTTTAGAGATTATAATTCCGACTTCATCACCGAGCTTTAAAGAGTACTTATCGACGACATATTTGCCGAGGATAATATTATTAGCACCAGCATTTAAGCTATCAAAATCACCCGCTACCATGCTTTGTTTAAGAATAGATACTTTAGCATGAGAAGTTGGCTCTATACCGTTTATGATGGTGCTATTGACTTCTCCATTTAAGGACAACATCCCTCGAGCCTGCACAAAAGGCGCAGTCGCTATTACATTGCTATCGTTTTTTTCTATGGCTTGTGCGAAAGATTTCCAATCATCTAAAGGAAAGGACGAATAAACAGCAGCCTGTGGCACCATCCCTAGTATTTTCTTAGATAGCGCTTCTTCAAAACCATTTAAGACTGACGTCACCACAATTAATGCAGCAACGCCAAGTATTAGACCTGCCATAGACACCGATGAGATAAAAGATAAAAACTTATTAGAATTTTCCGAACGAGTAAAGCGCAATCCTATAAAAATGGGTAACGAACGGCGCATAAGTTAATATCTCTTATATATATATATGGATAGTAAAAATTAAAATGCTTTAGTCAATTCGACTGAAACATCATTTTTATCATATTCTTCAAAAGGTGAATTACTGCTTACTTTATTATAGCTCCAACTTAATCTTGGTGTCAGACCCAAGAAAGAGAAACCTCTATTCCATGCGGTAATACCCGCACTATATTCTTTGTTTTCACGTTGAATACCAAAGAAGTCTGCACCATCATAATTACGCTCTGCGTAACCAAGATCTAATCTTGTCGTATAACCTTTTGGCCATGTTTGCCCCCAACCTACTCTGACGCCTGGACGGTCATAAGCTAAGGAATCATCTTCAGAATCTCGAGTAGAATAATCAATACCAAATGTCCAAAATTGCTGACCATTTGGCAGATAAATTGCGGTATTTGCTAATAGCCAGTCTGCACCATCATTAAATTCATATTTATCTATATAGCTTGATTTAGCGTAGCGTGCCAAACCCTGATAACGTAGCTTTGGACTAAGCCATTGATTAGCGCTGAGCTTTATGCCCGTAGTATCTGCATAGCTCTGTAAACCACCATCGCCGCTTTTACCTTGCGCATACCAGCGTTTGTTATAAAATGGGCCAATCTCCACTTCTGTAACAGCATTCTGATAGCCTATACCCGCACCAATACCAGCAGTTACATCATTATAGTCTTTATTGTCCCAGTAGTATTTACCATAGCTATTTAAGTTCACAGTGGTAAATATTTTGTTGTCATACAACCATTTTCTATCACCACTTGCATTAAAGTTCAAACCTTTCCCTGACTCTCTAGGTGATGTGTAAGTAAGAACTGAGCCATCGGGTCTAACTATTTGCGTACCTTGCTCTGGTGAGTTAGTGATATTGCTATCGTCCATATACGATACTGAACCATTGAAACTCCAACGGTCTTGAGAGTTAATAGCATCTAAATAGTTATTAATCACTTTTACATCATCTTCAGTAGGCGCTTCACTACGCAATGCTTCAAACTCCGACTGTGCAGCATCAAATTGGCGATTGTAGTACAAAGCCATGGCCAACTGAAATCTTAAAATCTGAACTTCAGGTAATTGCGCATTGACCTTACGATACATAGTTACTGCTTCATCTAACTTACCTTTTTTTGCAGCGATAATAGCATTACCCCAGTCTATCACTGAAGGATCATAATTAGATACTTGTTGATAAACAGGCAGTAGCTCCTCCAATGACTCTGCATCACCTTGTTTTAGCATAATACCTAATAAGTTCTCAAACTCAGCAGGATTAGCTTTTAAATATGCTTTGCTTTCTTCTTTACTCATCTTTGGGCCAGAATCATCTGAGGGCAAGTCTGTTGGAAGTCTTTCAAACTCATCTGGGCGCGATTGATTGATTAAATTGTTAATTGTTTCAATAGAGTTGTCCTGTGGCGCTAGTGGCACTGTTGATGGTTGAGCAGCCTCTACAGTTATAGCACTGCAGCCTATTATCAGAGTTAATGCACTATACATACTAGATTGTCGAAAATATTGCATAACCGTTCCTATCGGTAAGTTATTAATCATTAGATACAAAAACGACCACCTAAAGGTAGTCGTTCTGTATTAAACATACTTAATTATTAACTGATTATGATTATTCAACACTGTTGATTGGTGGTAAAGCAGGAGGTGTTATTACAATATCTTTTTTAGGTAGCTGTGCTGCACCGAATACACCGCCCCACTTAGAATCGCCGTAGCCATCCTTTGAATTGATAGAGTTAAGCGCACCACCCAATTCTTGAGCTTTGTCACCAAAGAAACTACCTTTAAATGAACCTTTACTGTCTTGAACATTACCATAAGTCAATTCTGCTTTGCCGTTAACAACAGAGTTACCTACAACTTTACCATCGAATTTAACTAAATCAACTGGTGTTAATACTACACCGCCAGCAGCGTTTTTATCGCCTTTGTTCCAAACGTTATAGATACTACCAGTAACTGTTTTTGCAGCAGAATCATACTCTGCTTGTACAAAGTTACCAATGGCCGCGCCAGTAGAACCAATCTGTACTGAGTTAGAACCACCAGTATCAACAGCATCACCGGTGAAAGTATTATCAATACCATACATTAATGCATGACCAGCATACTGATATTTACCAGTATTATTCAAAGCAGTCATGTTAGCAATACTAGCTTCATTGATACCACGATAAAAATAGACATCAGTCTTGGTGCTATTTTTGCCATCGAAGTCTTTGTCAGCAAGTGGTGCTTTTACATAAGTCTTACCAGCAATCTGACTAGCTAGAATGCTATCTAATTGACCGGTCACACGACCATACTGAACATTTTTAAGCTTTAATCCTGTAGTCTTAAAATCATTGCTAAGGTTAGTATCAGTAGGATTAGCAAGTGGCAAATTCAATTTGTTACCAAGCGCATCTTTTACAAGATACTGCGCGCTATTAGTTTTAAGCGCATTAGCGTTATCTGCGTCAGTATCAAGAGCAAGCGCACCGAAAACTCTTACATTGTTAGCACCGGCTGCAATAGTAGCAGGAGTTTGAGTAATATTACTGTTGTTACCAACTTTAGATTCTTGACCCTTGATTGTTGATGAAGCAACAGTATCAGCTGCCTGTACTTTTGAAACAGTTACAAATGCGCCTGTACCGTTTGCTTCAGAAATAGCGCCTCTCAAAGCATCATTATTCTTTTGGATTGAGTCAGCTTGTGCAACATTTGGGTTAGCGTTAGGTGCTTCACCAAGAACATATTTAACAAGGTTAGGATTAGCTACTGTGTTTGGTGCAGATACATCAGCGTACTGAGCAACAACAATGTTGGTCATCTTTTTGTTTGCTAGAGGTACAAAACCTACGACCGTATTATTACCATCGTTTCCAGCTTTACCATTAGTAGCTGGAGTTTTATCAAAATTAGAATTGTCACCACGTACATACTGCTGCCCAACTACTGAAGAATTTTTAGATTGAGTTCCTTCAGCTTCTGCTGCGCCACCTGGGTTATCAGTAGGATCATTTCCAGGCGTAGGCGTAGGCGTAGGCGTAGGCGTAGGCGTAGGCGTAGGCGTAGGCGTAGGCGTAGGCGTAGGCGTAGGC
>NZ_JBXWIV010000021.1:0-44164 GCF_058197955.1 Janibacter sp. CoH_79_TC_3 | reverse complement strand
TTGTATTCTTGGTCGAAAACAATAGATTAGTGAGATGCTCTTCTTTTTTCAATCACTTTTGATGTTGAGAGTGGGGTTTAATTATTAGTTGAGTGGGATTGAATGAGTATTTGCTGCTTGCGTAACAGCTAATATAATGGGGCGGTTAAATCAAATATAAAGGTCTAAGGACACGTCAATAACAAATCTTAATAATGCTATTAGTATTTGAATGGCATAAAAGACGTTGTTCCTGTGCATTAATAGATAAGTCAACATAAATACAAACGGCACCGCTATCTATTGATAACGGTGCCGTTTGTATTTACTAGAAAGACGATTGTTAAACCATGATGCTTGAAGTCGCTGTTCTTTAAAAATTTACTAAGTAAACCCCACTCTCAACTTGAAATAAGCAAATCAAACTGAAGAGGCGGGTTACCAAGTTTTTTGTTGAGTACAAAGCACAGATTGTGTGACAGAATCTTACGAATCAATCGATGAGACAAATGCCATAAATCTCTTGCTCGTACCCTTTGTATACTAAATCGTTCTGATAGCTGACCAATGACTGTTTCAACGATACGGCGGGCTTTCATTAGCCGTCTTACCACAGGTTTGGGTCTATCCTCCTTCATGTTAGCTCTGAGTGGCGTTTGTAAATCTACTCCTTGAGCGCCGTAGTACTGAGTAAGACTCGGGCTGATATACCCTTTATCAGCGCCGAGCAAACCATGGATATTGTCAGTAATATCAGGCGCAACCGCTCTTTCATCAACATTGGCAGGAGCAAAGGTAAAGCCTTTAATCATGCCCGATAAGTTAACAAGCAAATGGCCTTCAAAACCATAGTACTTCTCTTGCTTAGCCGCACAGTAGCTAAAAGCCGCTAAGTCTTGATAGTTTTTATGCCGATAAGCGCGTCCATAATGACAGACGGGTATCGGAAAACCATCCATAAAATGGATGTTGTCACGG
Source organism: Janibacter sp. CoH_79_TC_3 (assembly GCF_058197955.1). NCBI lineage: Bacteria > Bacillati > Actinomycetota > Actinomycetes > Micrococcales > Intrasporangiaceae > Janibacter > Janibacter sp. CoH_79_TC_3. The sequence goes on along the minus strand of NZ_JBXWIV010000021.1, from coordinate 43,207 downwards.
CCCTCAAGTTCACTGACGTTATCTTGTATCCGCTGTTTGACTTGCCACAGATTCGCGCAATGCTTTGCGAAGTTAGGATATGAGCCGATGGTTGGAAACCAGGCATGCCAATGCTGGGTAAAGTATTGCCAAATCTGTTTGTCTTGATCAAGGTTTAAAAACTCACCGACCATCTCCATGCAAATGACCTCAGGATCACTCAGCTTTGGTGCGTAACCTGCACTTCGCAAGGGTTTGGTGACGACTATTTTGTAATATTGCTCTACCATTAAATAGATATTGATGATAAATTCGTCTATGGGCATCTCATGACTCCATTGTGTTCTTGGTCGAAAACAATAGATTAGTGAGATGCTCTTCTTTTTTCAATCACTTTCGAAGTTGAGAGTGGGGTTAAGTAAATTAAAAGTTACTGACTAAATTGCTGTTGGCAGAGTTCCATAAAAGCGCGTCCATATTGACGAATTTCTGCATCATCACGTACGGCCATCCAACTGGTAAAACGTCCGAAATGATCAACGGGAATCGCTGTTAGATTTTGATAATGACTTGGCTCAAATGCCATTTCGGCAATAATACCAATGCCCAATCCCAATCCCACGTAAGTGCTAATCACATCGGCATCAAGCGCTGCGAGTACGATATCAGGCTCAAGTCCTGCATCGCTAAAGGTTTTATCAATGGCGCCGCGCCCTGTAAATCCGCCGTGATAAGTCACAATCGGATAACTGGCAAGGGTTGGTAAATCAATCGATTCCAGTCCTGCCAGCTCATGGTCGCTTGGTACAATGACGCGATGCGTCCAGTCATAATAGCGGTAGCAACGTAGATAGTTATTGTGTAGTAATGACTCAGTAGCAATACCAATATCTGCCTGCCCGCGAATGACCATCTGCGCGATGGTTTCAGGGTCTGCCTGTTGCAGGATTAAATTAACCTTGGGGAAACGTTCTTTAAATGCTTTGACCACTTCTGGTAATACATAACGCGCCTGCGTATGCGTGGTGGCAATCGTTAGCGTGCCAATATTGGGGTTATTAAAATCCAGACTGAGATTTTCAATGGTACGAATTTCCGCAAAGATAGACTCGATGTGCGGCATAAGCGCTGTGCCCATGGTCGTCAGCCCCGTTAGACGTTTGCCTTGGCGTACGAACACTTCGGTTTTGAGCTGGTTTTCAAGTGCTGCAATATGTTTTGATAGACTCGATTGGCTGGTATGCAGCACAGTCGCTGCTTGACTTAAATTATAGCCATTAATTACCGTATGCCACACTGTTTCCAACTGCTTGAGTTGGATTTGTAGATGCCGCTGATTGACCACTACGTCGATTGCCATCATTTAACCCTATGGTATAAATATACAAACCCTGTCTGTATATAAAAAATAAAAACGTACAAATACTCAATAAGTGGTTAGTGTAAAACAAAGCTATTATTCTTGTATATAATAAATGGCTATGAATTTATATTAATTTGGAATATAGAATAGTTTGTTTTTCTTAAATTGACAATATAATTTTAAAACAATATGCAATTGAAGAAAGACGTTTTTAATATTTAAGTGAGCTTTTGATACACAGCGTTACTATAATGAAATAAATGGCGTGGCTAGAGACTGTGGTTATTAAGTTAATGCAAAAACATCTAGTCAAGGTTAGCGTTCTCAAGTACCATAATTCAATTTTGTGCTAACGATGGTTTTTGTGCAACGCTGAGCAATTTTTATCGATCCTTTTTGTCTATATTGCATAAGAAATGATTGATAAAAATTGTGCGCAGTTGTGTTATTTATCTCAATTTTTGGTGAGTGATTATGTCTGCTGTCCAACCTGTAACGCCTGAACAACCGATTGCCAAAAAATCATGGGGAGAAGCCGCCAAAGCTTATTTAGACCCACGTGTGATTATCATGCTGTTTTTAGGGTTTTCAGCCGGTATTCCCATTCTGCTTATTTTCTCCAGTCTATCATTATGGCTAAGAGAAGCAGGCATCGACCGTGGTGTTGTCACCATGTTCAGTTGGGCGGCATTGGGATATTCATTTAAGTTTATTTGGGCGCCATTAATCGACGCGCTGCCGGTGCCTTTTTTGACCAAATGGTTGGGTCGTCGCCGTAGTTGGATGGTGGTATCACAGCTGCTCATTGTATTGGCTATCTTTTTGATGGCGACGGTTAACCCTGTTAGCGAAGACGTATTGGTTTATATGGCTGGCGCGGCGGTTTTGCTTGGGTTCTCTTCTGCCACCCAAGATATCGTCATTGATGCGTACCGTATTGAGCTGGCACCGCCATCGATGCAGTCTATTTTGTCCTCTATCTATGTGTCAGGTTACCGCGTTGGTATGATTGTCGCTGGGGCAGGCGCGCTATATTTAGCAGATTATTTTGGCTCGACGGAAACTTCTTATAGCTATGAAGCGTGGCGTAATACCTATTATATTATGGCTGGGGTTATGACTTTAGGTATATTGACCACCTTTGCCAGTTATGAGCCAACCGCTGAGATTCTGCAAAGTAATAAGCAAAAAAGTAATCTCAAAGTTTTCTTAATATACTCAGCGTTACTATTAATACCAGCCTTGTTGTTTGGTGTCGTATATCTTATCAATATCCTTATTAATAAGGTTTTTGATAGTACCATTGCGCTGATACCGCTGATGGCAATGCCAAGTATTAAGTTCTACTTTATAGCGTTGGTTGTGTGTGCACCTCTGCTGCTGTTGTACTTTATGATCAATCAACCTAAGATTATTAATAAAGCGCCTCTGGTAGCGGAAACCCGCGAAGACTACGTTAGGTTGGTTTTACTGTTTGTGTTTGCCGTCGTGGCATTTGTAGCGGCCTATGTCTTGATAGGGCAAGTACTGCCAGAGTTTGAAGGCGTGTTTGTCAGCTTCATTAGTGAGACATTGCATTTACTAGTAAGCTTAGCAGCAGCACTGGCAGCAGGTTATGCATTGGTAAAAGTCGGTTTAGTGAAAAAAGAAATTGCAATGGCGACGTGGATTGAGCCTATCTTAGATTTCTTTAGACGCTATGGAAAAAAGGCGTTTTTACTATTAGCGCTAATTGGTTTGTACCGCATATCAGACATTGTGGCAGGGGTGATATCAAACGTCTTTTATCAAGACATGGGCTTTAGTAAAACCGATATTGCCAATGCGGTAAAACTGGTTGGCGTGATTATGGCCATCGCTGGTGGTTTCTTAGGTGGTCTATTGGCGCAGCGTTTTCGTATCATGCATGCCATGATGATTGGTGCCATTCTCGCTTGTGCGACCAATTTATTATTTGTGGTGCTGACCTATAATCCGGGCAGTTTACCCATCATGTATATGGCGGTGATATTTGATAACTTAGCTGCAGGTCTTGCCAGCGCGGTATTTATTGCTTTCTTATCAGCATTGACTTCAATACGTTTTACCGCGGTACAGTATGCTATCTTCTCTTCATTGATGACCTTAATACCAAAAGTAATGGGTGGTTATTCAGGTTCTATCGTTGATAGTATGGGCTATCCGTTCTTCTTTATTTTTACCTTTGCGATTGGTATTCCAATTCTTGTGCTGATTTACTTTGTCGATAAACATATCATCATTGGCGATAACGACGATATTTATGGCGACAGTGATGGTGAAGGCGGCAAAGGTATTAATGATAAGTTAACCAAAGCCAATCCGAATCTAACGGATACCAAAGAGCCACCACGTGCCTCAGAATAGCTAAGACAATAAAATATAACCAGTTCGACAGCTTTATTCAGTAAACAGTGATTTTATGAGTTATCTATGACAGCATTTACCATTGGTCAAATAAAACAGCAGATTCAGCAATTGACTAATGAGTCTGCGCGCAGCAGTTTGCCCTCATTTTGGCTCACTGATTGGTTGTTGTTTGTCATTGATAAGCCAAGCTCGTTTTTAATCACTGATGAGGGTTATGAGCTGCGCGAAAGGGAGCTTGAGCAATTTCATGTGGGTGTGACCAAGATGCAGCAGGGCACACCGTTGGCGTATTTAACTGGACAACAAGAATTTTGGTCGCTGAACTTTAAAGTCAATGAGCATACGTTAATACCAAGACCTGATACTGAGATATTGATTGAACAAGTATTAGCTTGGATAAACTCTGGACCGAAAAGTGTCGATAACGAAAATAAACCGAAACGTCTATTAGATTTAGGTACTGGCTCAGGTTGTATTGCTATTAGCTTAGCACATGAGTTAAAACAAAATCATGTCAGTAGTTCAGCAGAAAACTGGCAAGTGATTGCCGTTGATTTATCTGCAGAGGCGCTAAAAGTCGCTAAGCACAATGCAATGGTAAACGAGGTTGCTGATATTAAGTTTATTAAAAGTAGTTGGTATGATGCGCTGTCTATTCAGGATGAGCCATTATTCGATATGATTGTTTCTAACCCGCCTTATATCGATGAAGAAGATGAGCATTTATCACGGCTAGTCGCCGAACCGATTAGCGCGTTAAGTGCGCCCAATCAGGGACTTGCAGATATCGAGTATATTGTTAAACATGCGCCGCAATATTTGAATGTAGGTGGGCTTTTAGCAATTGAGCATGGTTTTGATCAAGGTGATGCTGTACGGCAGCTACTTTTGAATAGGGGTTTTGAGTCAGTATATACCGTACAAGATTATGGTGGTAACGATCGTGTGACGCTCGGCCAGTTACTATAAAAATACGCAGTTGCTGTCAAAATAAGTTTCAGTGCTAATCCTTGGTAATGACTATGAGTGGCATTTATGAGTGATATTAGAGAGACGGAAATGTTAGGAGATGCGGAGCTGCTGCGTTATGCGCGCCAGATATTGCTTGATGGTTGGGATATTGATGCTCAATTACGCTTAAAAGCATCGCGAGTGGTTATGATAGGCGCAGGCGGTTTAGGTTGCCCCGCTTCTGAGACACTCGTGCGGGCAGGCTTGGGACAAGTGCACCTAATAGATGATGATATAATTGAAGCCAGTAATTTACAGCGCCAAACGCTATTTTTACCTGAGGATATCGGTAAACCTAAAGCGCTTACAGCGGCGCAGATGCTCAGCAAAATTAATCCTCTTATCAGTGCTCATGGTACAGTGGCAAGGTTGAGCGAAGATAATGCTTATGAGCTACTGGATATGGCATCTGGCAAACCTAATTTACTCCTAGATTGCACTGATAACTTTGCTACCCGAGATATCATCAATCGCGTTAGTGTTCGTTATCAGATTCCGTTGTTATCTGCTTCAGCGATAGCCATGCAAGGACAGTTGGCATTATATGAGCCTCAATTAAATACCGGCTGCTATCATTGTGTGTTTGGCTCAGTGATACCCGATGCGGAGGCTGATGAACGTACTTGTGCCAATTCAGGGGTACTTGCTAGCACAACTTCTATTATGGGTAACTTGCAAGCCAATGCCGCCTTACAATATCTAGGATTAACCAAAAATCCACTGACAAATAAGCTGTTAATATGGGATGGTAGCCAGATGCAGCAACGGCTGATGGGCTATCGTAAAGATGTGCATTGTCCGATTTGCGCCAAACATTAGCAAATTGCTCAACCTTTTTAAATCTCTACATCCTCATAACCTCCTTTTTATTACCATAGTTGTTTTTTATGAAAATTCATCGTCCGCATTTATTAAAGCATACCTTTAATGTCGTTAATCGCATTCGCCAAACCGCGAGTGTGGCTGGTTTGTCTGCACTTAGAGTGGCAAAAGGTGAAAAGCCTGATGCGATGCTGCTAAAAGAAACCTTTGAGCAATTAGGCACAACTTACATTAAAATCGGGCAGTTTATTGCCAGTACACCGTCATTATTCCCGCGCGAATATGTAGAAGCGTTTCAGAGCTGTTTGGATCAAACGACGCCCTTATCCTATGCCTATATTGAACAGGTATTAAAAGAGGAGCTGGCCGTTGATGGGCTAACACTTGAGGATAAGTTTGCTCACATCGATGCAAAGCCGTTAGCATCAGCCTCTATTGCCCAAGTTCATGCGGCGCGTTTGCATAATGGCGATGAGGTGGTGCTAAAGGTACAAAAGCCGGGTGTTGAAACTATTATGCAAACCGATTTGGGTGTTTTACATGGTGTGACCAAGTTGGTTGAGCTACTAATGCCTTCGATGCGCTTTGCCAGTATTGCGCCAATTATCGATGAGATTCGTTTGCGTATGCTTGCCGAAACGGACTTTATCGCTGAGGCGCAAAATATCCGTGATTTTCAGCAATTTTTAGCGATATCAGGAAATACACGCGTCGTTGCGCCAACCGTCTATGAAGAGCTGACCACCAAGCGTGTACTGACCATGAGCCGCTTATATGGCGTCTCTATGGTAGATGAATCAGTCATGCGTCAGTATTGTAATGACCCGGCACAAGTGATGGCCGATACTTTGAATACCTGGTTTGCCAGTTTGATGCTCTGCAATAGCTTCCATGCGGATTTGCACGCGGGCAATTTGATGCTATTAACCGATGGGCGTATTGGATTCTTAGACTTCGGTATCGTTGGTAAATTGAAAGCTGAGAGCTGGCGCGCCTGTATGGGTATGATGCAAGCAATGCAAGACAGTGATTATCAAGCAATGGCGCGCCATATGATTGATATGGAAATGACCCACGGCAGCAACCAAGTTGACGTCGCTGCATTGGGCAATGATTTGCAGCGCATGATGAAAACCATTATGGCTGAGGACAAGGCTTTTACCAGTGGTGTGCCCTTTAATACTAAAGAGCAAGCTGATGAGTTAAATACAATGATGTTGGAGATTGTTGAGGTCGGCAAGCGTCATGGTATTCATTTCCCACGTGACTTTGCCTTATTGACCAAGCAGATGCTCTATTTTGATCGTTTTATGCGTACGCTTGCCCCTGATATGGATATGTTTAGTGATCAACGGGTACAGATGCTTGGGCAATCAGAAACCGCCGAGCAAGCCAGTCGTCCAATCCAAAATATTTCTTAGCAGTAATCGTTATAATTAGAACTCTTTTATTTTATCTTTGCTTGGTTATATATCACTGCTTTTAACACAAAGGATTGTGTGCTTTTTGCCACAAAATGGCTCTGTCATGATGACTGTACTTAAAAGCCGTGCTACTATTATTATCACCAATCAAACGGCGATTGCTTGCATAGGGCTATACTGCTTGGCGGTGGTCATGGGATTTGGGCGGTTTTTATTTACCGCCACCTTACCTGATATCATGACGCAATTATCGTTATCGACCGTCATTGCAGGTTGGCTGGCCTCGGTCAATTACAGTGGTTATTTTATTGGCGCGCTGATTGCGATGTTTGTGCCCCAACGTTTGACATGGCAAATGCTTATAGTATGGACAGCAGTCAGCATCGTTACCACCATGCTATTGGTGGTGCCAAATCTGTCATTGAGTATCTGGTATGTCATTCGGCTATTATCAGGTATCGCAAGCGGCGTGGCGATGATTTTGAGCTCATCACTGGTGATTCAAAGCTTTAGTCATGAGCGCCGCTCGGTACTCTCAGCACTGCATTATGCGGGTATTGGCGTCGGTATCAGCGCTTCCGCCGTACTGACGTGGTGGTTGTTAACGCTCGGCTATCATTTCGATATCATTTGGCTGGTAGCAGGGATTATCAGTCTACCGTTATTATGGCTGCTTTATGCCATCAGACCAGAAAACTCAACCCCATTTAAATCAAAAGCAAATAACTCGCAGACATCCCAATTACAAACCTCTAAGCAACAAGCCGCTGAATTAAAATACGGTAGTCAGCGGCTGTCCGTACAGCAAACTTATCTCAATTTTAAACATTCTTTATATGAAGCGGCCGCTGGTCATACCAAGGCGATTGCATTACTGTCGGCAAGTTATGTGCTGGCGGGGTTTGGCTATATTACTTCGGCGACTTTTTTGCCAGTGATGGCAACGCAGCGGCTTACAACACAGAGCTATGCAGGATTACTGATTTGGCTAGTGGTCGGTATCTTTGCGATGCTATCAAACCCTATTTGGGGTGCGCTTGCTAAACGAATTGGCGAGACCAAAACCTTGATGGGGTTAACGTTATTGCAAGCATTTGGCATGTGTTTACCGATATGGTCTGATGGCGCTATTGGCTTGTACGGTAATGCAGTGATTTTAGGTTTAACCTTTGTTGGTATGGTGTCAATGACACTTAATTTAATTAAAAATATCAATCCTGCTTACTCAAATTTATTGATTGGTCTGGCAACTTTGGCCTATGCAATAGGCCAGTTTATGGGGCCGCTAGTTACTGTAGCGTTGGCAGGGAAACATGACAATTTTAATGCCGGTTTATTGGTCGCGGCTAGCGGCTTATTAATAGGATTGGTTTTAGTCTTCTTTTTTCAGCGTCAAACTCAGCGCCAATCCTTGTTTAATCAATAACTACAATTAAAACAAAGATAAAAGCCACAGCCTTATTAACTTCAAACTAAACCACGCTACGGCTAAACACTTCCCGTAGCTCAAAGCTGGTATGCACTTGGGCAACACCTTCGATGCGGTTGAGCCTATGCAATAAAAACTCCTCATAATGTGCCATATCGCGTACGCGCACTTTGATTAAGTAGTCTTCGGTGCGACCGGTGACAATACTACAGCTAACCACCTCATCAAAGCTTTGGATTTTCTCTTCAAAATGCTCGAAGCGGTCTGCAGTATGGCGATCCATACTAATCGCAATAAATACGGCCAAAGGATAGCCGATTTTTTGTGCATCGGTTTGGGTATGGTAGCCGGTGATAATACCTGCCTCTTCTAAGCGTTTGATACGGCGGGCGCAAGGGGTAGCGGACAAGTTAACCCGCTCAGCAAGCTCGGTAATACTCATACGTGCTTGAGTTTGTAATAAGCGTAATAATTGTTTGTCGGTATCATCAATATCGATAGATAAAGAATTATCCGTATGATTATTTAACATCGAATATCATCTATTTAGTGAAATAACCTAATTATAACTTTAATAATGGTTTTTATCACTAAATTAGCATGTATTTAGGTAAAATAAAGCTGATTTCTAACGCATAAACTTTGTTATTATAATGGCATAAACTTTTATTATCTCGTATGATAAAGAGTGCTTGGTCATTAGTTGCCCAGTTAAAACCTATACTTCAACTCAGCTCTTTATGTTATCTAAGGATTGATTATGCCTAATCAAGCAACACGCAATGCAGACCGCGCGCCTGCAAAAGTCACCCCAAAAAATGCCGCTTTTGATTTCCGTAAATATCGTCCATTTGCGTTTGCCCCTGTACTAAAAGATCGCACTTGGCCGAGCAAAACGATTGAGAAATCACCAATTTGGGCAAGTGTGGACCTGCGTGATGGTAATCAGGCGCTGATTGATCCAATGACGATTGAACAAAAAATGCGCTTTTTTAAAACCTTGGTCGATGTTGGTTTTAAAGAGATTGAAATTGGTTTCCCCTCAGCGGCACAAGTTGAGTTTGATTTTGCGCGTAAACTCATTGAAGAAAATCATGTCCCTGCTGATGTGACATTACAAGTGTTGGTGCAAGCTCGCGAGCATTTGATTGCCCGTACCTTTGAGTCATTGATAGGGGCGAAGCGTGCTATCGTCCACGTCTATAACTCAACGTGCCGTATCCAACGTGAAAAAGTATACGGTAAAAATAAAGCAGAAATTAAAGAAATTGCTATTGCTGGTGCTAATTTATTGGTCGAATACGCGGCCAAATATCCAGAAACAGAATGGGTATTCCAGTATTCACCAGAGAGCTTCAGCCAAACCGAAACCGAATATGCGGTCGAAGTTTGCGACGCAGTTTGTGATGTTTGGCAGCCTGAAAATGGTCAAGAAGTGATTTTAAACTTGCCCGCGACGGTTGAAGCATCAACGCCAAACGTATTTGCTGACCAAGTTGAGTATTTCTGTCGTCATCTTGCCAAACGTGAGCATGTGACTATCAGTTTGCATACCCACAATGACCGTGGCTGTGCCGTGGCTGCTGCTGAGCTTGGCGTGCTTGCTGGCGCAGATCGTATTGAAGGAACCTTGCTTGGTAATGGTGAGCGTACCGGCAATATGGATATTATGGTCATGGCGATGAACTTGTTTAGTCAAGGCGTCGATCCAGAGCTTGATTTTAGTAATATGAGTGAGATTGTACAAGTCGTGAGCGAATGTAATAATTTGCCACTTCATCCTCGTCATCCGTACGTTGGGGAGCTTGTCTTTACCGCCTTTAGTGGCTCGCATCAAGATGCCATCAAAAAATGCCTTGATTATAATGAACAGCATGCCGAGCAGACCGAAAATGTTTGGGATGTCGCGTATTTACCGATTGATCCGGCGCATATCGGTCGCAGCTATCAAGACGTAGTTCGTATCAATAGCCAGTCTGGTAAAGGCGGCGTTGCTTATATCTTGCAACGCAACTATGGCTTTAATTTACCGCGCTGGATGCAGATTGACTTTAGTGGCGTAGTACAAAAACAAGCGGAAAGCGCTGCTCGTGAACTGCAGAATGATGAAATATTACAGACCTTTGAAGATACTTATTTGCAGCAAGGCAGCTTTGAGCTTCTAGATTATAGTGTCAATAACAAAGGCGGCGAGGCGTACTTTAACGGTCAAGTACAGATGAATGGCGATGCTATTACTATTGATGGTACAGGTAACGGTCCTTTGTCGTCGTTTATTGATGGACTTGCGCAGCATACTGGCAAATCTATTCATGTCATTAACTACGCTGAACACGCGATTAATCCGCAGCATAATAGCGGTGATGGCATCGATGATGATACCAATAATGACAACAAAACCAACGCTAATGCTGCCGCTTATATTCAGCTAAATGTCGATGGTGAAGTTTATTCAGGCATTGGTACTTGTAGCAGTACCGTATCGGCCATGCTTAAAGGCGCGTTATCTGCCTTTGCTCAAGCAATAAATACTGTCGCTGCTTGATAAGATTCTTATTATTAGTATTAAGACAGTTCACTTAATGCGTTAATCTATAACGTCATGGCTTTTGCAATTCGCACATCAGTCATGACGTTATTTTTTTATGGAAGAAACTATCCTAGCAGCATGCTGTTTTAAAGGTACTCTTTTTATATTTAAATAATTATAACTGAGTGCTTAGCTACATCTTTACCGACTAATAGCATAATGTTACTTGTGTTTTTGGTGTCTAAGACTTACGCTAATGTATACATCATTCATTATTATAATAGTAGAAAAACAAGGTTAATTATGGAACCTATATCATTTGCTTCATTTACATTGGCATCTATTTTAGCGTCGCTGCCAGCGAATGGTGAAGTCGACAGTAAGCCCACGATTACCACGCATATCAGTCCCGCAATCGCCGGACAGTGGGAGATAGATTTAGATAGCAGCATCACTATGACCAAAGAAGCGAAAGCCAGACAAGCGGCATCAGAGCAGCAAAAAGGAAAAAGTAATGAGCCAAAAGTAAGCGCTGATACAGAGGGTGGCGTATTGACTCAAAATGAAAAACGTATCGTTAATATTCAACCAAGCAGTAGTAAGAAATTAATGGCTTCAACGGCAAAATCCAATCAATGCCGTGAGTTATATAACTTTGCTGCCGATAATGAAATGTGGGCGGTCAGTGGTAAAGAATGGACCTATGGTCGTTACCTAGTCACCCACCGGGAAGAAGGATTACCGATTATCGCCATCAAGACGGTTTATGACAATAATGAGGTAGATTGTTCAGGTAATCAGATAGATCAAACCGATGAGGCTTTAATAGCGTTTTTAAACCATGACGGTAATCAAATGCAATGGTGTGCCGACCCTGATGGTAAAGAATGCTTTATGAATTTCACTAGAGTGTTGCCATAGCATTTTATTGTTATCTATAAATTGTCATCTGTAAAATTCAAAACTCTGATTTATAAAAACTAGACGCAATAAAAAACCGCTATCCATTTGGATAGCGGTTTTTTTATTAACTTTCTTGTAAAACAACAGAGTTTAGAAAGATTATGAATCAGCCTTGTCTTTATTGGCCGTTAATAACTCTCTTTCAAGATAATGAATATTTTGCGCTTCATGGACAAATTTATCATCAGCTAAAATTACATCACGATGCATCGGTATATTGGTTTTAATACCTTCAATCACCAATTCATCAAGTGCATGTAAGGTTTTAGAGATTGCTTGCTGACGCGTTTGACCGTGGCAGATAAGCTTGCCAATCAATGAATCATAGTAGCTTGGGATCTCATAGCCTGGATAAAGATGTGAATCAAAGCGAACGCCAGCGCCACTAGGTGAGTATAGCTGAGTGACGGTACCGGGTGATGGCATAAAGGTCACTGGATCTTCAGCATTGATACGACATTCAATCGCATGACCTTGAACTTCAATCTCACTTTGACGATAAGATAGACCGTAGCCCGCCGCGACTTTAAGCTGCTCAACTACTATATCAATCCCTGTAATCATCTCAGTGATGGTATGCTCAACTTGTACACGGGTATTCATTTCGATAAAAAAGAATTCATTGTTTTCAAATAAAAACTCAAATGTCCCAGCACCGCGATACTTGACCAGTTTACAAGCTTTGACACAAGCATCGAGGATAGGCTGACGTACATCATCAGGGATATCAGGGGCAGGAGCCTCTTCTAATACTTTTTGATGGCGACGCTGTAAAGAGCAATCACGGTCATACAGATGAATCGCATTACCATTGCCGTCACCAAGTACCTGTACTTCTACGTGGCGCGGATTTTGTAGATAACGCTCCATATAGACGGTATCGTCGCCAAACCACAATTCAGCTTCTTGCTTTGCTGCTTGCACTTGACCAATAATTTCCTCAAATCGCTCAACGACGCGCATACCACGACCACCACCGCCTGCCGCTGCTTTAATGATGAGCGGAAAGCCAATATTACGTGCTTGCTCTTCTGCATTGTGCATGGTCACCGCACCCACTGAACCGGGTACCGTTGGTACACCTGCTTTTTTCATAGCATTAATAGCAGAGACTTTATTGCCCATTAAGCGGATATGGTCAGCACTAGGGCCAACGAAGGTCAATCCGGCTTCTTCGATACGCTCAGCAAACTCAGCATTTTCAGCCAAAAAGCCGTAACCGGGATGAATGGCATCAGCGCCAGTAATCTCAGCGGCGGTCAAAATCGTATTGATATCAAGATAGCTTTGGTTAGCATTGGGTTTGCCAATACAGATTGCTTCATCAACAAAGCGTAAGTGCATCAAGTTTGCATCAGCGGTAGAATAGACGCCGACAGTCTCTATGCCAAGCGCCTTACAAGCTCGAACGATACGTAGGGCAATCTCACCTCTATTGGCGATGAGCAGTTTTTTTATCATGGGTTCATCCTTGTTGAAGCGGCAGTCATTGATAAAGTCGCTATTTTAGACATCACAAAAATAAATGACGATACAACTCATTTAGGTAAATTGAGCGCTGATGCCGTATCAATAATAACGAGGTCTCAATCATTACAAAGTAAAGGTTGGCGAATATCTATCTTTACGCTTTGTAGCGTACGATTGGTTGGCCAAACTGCACAACATCAGAGTTGTCTACCAAGATTTCATCCACGATACCACTTTGAGTGGCTTCAAGAGGGTTCATAATTTTCATGGCTTCAATAATACCAAGCGTGTCACCTGCCTGTACTTTTTGTCCGACTTTTACAAATGGTGGATCGTTAGGACTTGGTGCGGAATAAAAAACACCAACCATCGGCGATGTCTCAACGCTACCAGCTTTGACGGCAGCTTTGGCTTCAGCAGCGATTGGTGCAGCACCAACAGCAGGAGCGGCCATCATCGTCGGTGCTGGCGCATCATAATGACGAGTTAAACTAATGTGTTCGTCGTCTGAGCTGATTTCTAAATTAACCAGTTCACTTTCTTCCATGAGTGCGATCAGGGTGCGTATTTTGTCAATATCCATAATTTTAATTTTGCCTTGTACTAAATTCGAGAAAATAATGTAACTAAATAATGTGTTGGTAGTTGCTAATGATACCTATATTCACGCCAATGAGCAATCGATGTACAGTTGTTAACTGAGTTTTTTTACATATTATGACGTAAGCTATCTTAAGCGTAAGAAACGCTCAATGATTAATCATAGTCTATGTGACAAGGTAGCGCTAGTAATGGTTACTAGACGCTACGATTGTTGGATAAAGGTAATGACGGTATTAAGCCCACAGCATCGTTAAGCGTTTTTGCTGATAGCGCAAACGCAAAGTCAGTAAGATAGAGGATAAGAATAATCCGGTGATGAGTGCCATCCAAAAACCTTGCGCGCCAACGTCGGTAAAGCGCACCAGATAAACACCAAGTGGTAATGCCACGACCCAATAGCAAAATAGCGTTACCCACATGGGCACAGTAGTATCTTGCATACCGCGCAATATACCAGCGACATTGACCTGCCAACCATCAAATAACTGATAAGCGAGGGCAAAGATAAGTAAATGCATGGCTTGTGCTGTGACGTCGGGGTTATCGGTAAATGCCGCCGCCAATTGTGGTCTAAATAACCAAATACCAAGCATACAGGTGAGGGCAATCATTACCGTCCATATCAACCCTGTGGCTTGTACCTGACGTAATGCCATGAGGTTTTTTTCACCAAAGCGGTTGGACACCATAATAGTGAGCGCCATCGCAACTGAGATGGGAATCATAAACAGTTGCGAGGTCACCGATAGCGCCACCTGATGTGAAGCGGTTGCAAGCTCGCCTAAAGGGCTAATTACCAACGCTCCCAAGCTAAATAAACTGGCTTCAAAAAAGATAGAAATGCCAATCGGAATGCCAAGTTTTAACAGCTTTTTTATCTGCGCGCGATTGGGACTAGTGAAAGCATAAAAGAAGCGCGTACTGGCAAACTGCTGACGCTTAGTAAAACTGGTATATGTCGCTAATAGCAAGACATTAATCCAAAGGACTATGGCGGTTGCAACCCCGCAACCAGCGCCGCCCATCTCAGGCATGCCAAATAGACCATGGATAAAAATATAGTTAAGCGGGATATCGGCAAGCAGCCCGATGATACTGATAACCGTGACAGGCTCGGGTCGACCAAGCGCCTCACAATAACTGCGCAGTACCGCATAGACCGCAATCGCAGGGAAACCGAACGATATCCCACGTAGATATTGCGAAGCGATGGGTTGAATGTTTTCAGGCACACCCATCACCCCTAGTACATTGGGTGCCAGATTGACAACAATAAAGCCAATGATACCAATGACACCAGCCGCCCATAAAGACTGCTGGGTAATGTGTGGTACTTGGCTGTGTTTGTTTTGACCTATTGCTTCGCCAATGAGCGGCGTCGTGGCAATTAAAATGCCAGTCGCTAATAAAAACAGTGGCAGCCAAATACCAGAACCGACGGCTACTGCTGCCAAATCAAGAGCGGAAACTTGGCCTGCCATAATGGCATCGACAACCCCAAGCGCTGCTTGACAAAATTGGGTAATCAAAATAGGGAGTGCAAGTACGCCTAGGCGTAAGCTATAACTTTTAAAATCTCTAAAGGATAATGGGAAAACCATAATGAGCAACTTTTTATTCTTGGCAGTAATTATTGTAGATGAGCAAATGCTGCCATCAACAAGGTAATAGCGATACAGTAAAATAGAATTGGTGCGACGATAATACTCCGATAAATAATATGAGCAAGTGCATTCTGAGTAACAATAGATGGACAAGAGTATAAAAATAAAATGGGCGACCCTAAAATAAAAAATGACCCGTCAATTCGTGAGCAGAATTGACAGGTCATCATAAGAAAAAATAGTAAATAAGCTAAAGCCTGAGGTCATTGATTTATATGTGTCTGTTAAAACTAAAGCATAGCTTATTTCTTGAATTTAAAGGCGTCGTAAGCCATGCAGTAAGCGTCAAATACTATCATCTGCTGATAACAGGTTAAGATCTTCTGCCATATCCATAATCGTGCTCCAATGTTTGGGTTCAAGCGGAAGGATAGTCAGCTGCTCACAGCCTTTTCTCAGTAATAAGGAATCCTCAAGCGCAGGTAAAAATTTGAGTTGGGCTAATGGCAATATATCCGTAAAAGCTTGCTCGAAAGTCACATCGACCATATACCAGCGTGGCTCATCCTCAGTTGCTTTGGGGTCATAATGCCGATGTTCGGGATGAAATTGAGTGGTATCAGGGTACCCAGCTTTGCTAATAGTCACGATGCCAGCAATGCCAGAAGGCTTAGCGCTTGAATGGTAGAAAAATGCTTGATCGCCGACTTTCATACCGTCACGCATAAAATTGCGAGCGCGGTAATTACGGACGCCATCCCACATTTCGGTACCTGCACGTTGTAAGTCTTCTATATTAAAACAGCGGGGGTTGGATTTGATAAGCCAATAGGCCATGGTCTTTATCCTTGTAAAATTATTAATGTAGTAATAACGGTTTAATAGTGATGAGCTCAAAAGCTGCTAATCATAGATTCTCATCCTATATGTCATTGAGCTTTTTTTAGATTCTAACTATTAGCTTAAACGCCAGTTTATGTCACTGTTTTTATGTTTAATTTATGCTGATTAGGCTTTTCTTTAGCTCGTACAGCCGTTATCCTAGCGCTACTTTCTGCTCATGACTGTGCAGCTACCACTTTATAGATAAGTCCGCTTATGTCAAATATCAAACCGTCTCATTTTTCCAATAATCTTGGTGCTGTTAATCGTGATAATTCAATTCATGACAATACAAGTTCTAACAATATAGATGCGCTCAATGTAAGAGAGATTCCGTTGGCACTATATATTCATATCCCGTGGTGCGTCAAAAAATGCCCTTATTGTGATTTTAATTCGCATGAGCTGCCGGTTGACAGTCAGCTGTCTATGTATGATGAGTATGTGGATGCGCTATTACTCGATGCAGCAGCGCAGCAGCCGTTAACCCAAGGGCGAGAAATCAGCTCAATATTTATCGGTGGCGGTACACCCTCGCTACTGCCCATTGACCAGTACCAGCGCTTATTTAACGGTTTGCGTAAGGTTTTTAGATTCTCAGATGACATTGAAGTCACGATGGAGGCTAACCCAGGCACCCTTGAGCATGCACCATTTGCTGAATATTTAAAGGTAGGCATCAATCGTTTGTCTATTGGGGTACAAAGTTTTGCTGCGGAGCAGCTAAAAACACTGGGGCGTATTCATAACCCAGCCCAAGCGCTCTCTGCTATTAAAGCAGCTCGTAGCGCTGGATTTGCGCGTGTTAATGTAGATTTGATGCATGGATTGCCGCAGCAAATGATGAGTGAAGCGTTGGACGATATCCAAATCGCGCATGACGCAGGTGCTACGCATATCTCATGGTATCAACTAACCATTGAGCCAAATACTGTGTTTTATCGCAGTCAGCCGATTTTGCCCGATGAGGATAGCTTGGCAGATATCGAGCAGGCCGGTCAGGCACTGCTTGAGCGTTTAGGCTATAACAATTACGAAGTGTCGGCATGGGCAGGCGCTTCCGATAAACCTTGTCGTCACAACGTCAATTATTGGCAGTTTGGTGACTATTTGGCGATTGGTGCAGGTGCTCACGGTAAAGTTACCATTGATGACGCCGCGATTAAAGAGTGGAATGCGGAGAAGGTGTCAAATGAGGCGTTGAAAGAGGCATTAAAAGAGACAGTAGGCGAGTCAGGTATTTATCGCTTTAGCAAATCACGTATGCCCAAAGACTATATGGAATACCGAGACCAGGCTCAGCAGAATGCAACAAGTGAGCAAAATCAAATAATAAATATGATGCTAAAAACGCCAATGCCGCCAAAAATGGTAGGCTGGCAGGCAATTGCGAGTGATGAGCTGGTCAGTGAGTTTATGCTTAATGCTTTACGCTTACATGATGGTGTGACGTGGTCATTGTTTGAAGCTCGTACGGGACTGAGCTATGACAGTATTGCCATAGAAGTTAATAAACTCATTAAACAAGGTCTTTTAATAGATGACAATGAACATTTACAGCCAACCGCATTGGGTAGCAGGTATCTTAATCAAATACTAAGAGAGTTTTTATAAAGATGAGGCAAAAAAAGAGGCTTACCAAATGATAAGCCTCTTTAAAATAAGTCTAACAAGATTAGAGCTTAGATTTTGTTTTGTACTTCTTGTGCAGTACCACTTACAGCACTACCAGCGCTTGATACGTCTTGGCCTAGACCTTTAAAAGTATTACAACCAGTTAATACAAACATAGCAGCCAAAGATGCGATAACTAATTTTTTCATAATTTTTTCCTCAAAAAAGACAGGGTGTTATAAGTAATAACAGTAAAACCTAGCATTTTGCTTAAGTTTTACTGAAGGGTTGCAGGATACGATGATAATGTTTTTGAATCATCTCGTTTTCCGTTACAGCCATCATAATCAAAGTTAAAATCAGAGCACAGTATCAAAATGTAATTATTGGCAGTAAACTGTAACTTTTGATTACGCCTGCTATATACGCCCAATATAAAGTCCAAACCATTGACGGAGTTCGTATGACCATTCATATCGTGTTGGTAGCGCCAAAAATGCCTAGTAATACGGGTAATATCATTCGTCTGTGTGCCAATAGTGGGGCGCAGCTACATTTGGTCAGGCCGTTAGGGTTTGAGCTCGATGATAAAAAGCTACGCCGTGCAGGCCTCGATTATCATGAATATGCACATCTGCAAGTACATGATGACTGGGCAATGACCAAGCAAGCGCTGCAAGCTGCGGGTTGCGATACTATTACGGCGCTGACGACCAAGCTGAGTAAACCATTTTATGAGTATGATTTTAGCGTGCAGAAGACTGACCATACAGGTAATCAGTCGACTACTAGCCCATCATCAAATCATGTTGCTCTAGTTTTCGGTTCAGAAACGGCAGGGCTACCAGATGATATCCGTGCAGATATCGGTGCTGATAACTGGCTACGATTGTCAATGCTTGCTGATTCGCGCAGTCTAAATCTGTCTAATAGCGTGGCAATATGCTTGTATGAAGTCTGGCGACAGCAAGGGTTTGACGGCGATGAAGGGCGCAGTATCGGTTATGACACACTGACGGTTTATGATCCGAAATAGAGAAGGTAGTTAAGTTAAAAAGAGGTTAAAGAAAATTAAACCAATAATTTTCTTTAACCTCTTTTTTACTGCTTTTTTTTATAAACCACGTGTTTTATAAACAATTAGGCGGTTTTGGTAAGCCAGCAAGACGATTAACATGACGGGCGACCAAGCCAGTATTAAATAGCTGCTGTAGCTTTTGATTACTGATGTCATGATCGGGTAAGGTTTGCTGTAGCCATTTAATCAGCGGACGGGTAGCAGGCGCGTGATTAAATTTGACATAAAATGCGCGTACCTGCTGCAAGATGTCCAAATGCTCAGCATTGATAGTCACATCAATAGTGTTAGCTAGCTGCTGCGCGATAGCAGGGGTCCAAATCGTATGGTCGCATAAATGCCCGTCTTGATCCAATTCAACGTTGAGCGCTGCTTTGATAGGAGTGGTGGCATTGTCATTATTCATAGAGCAATCGTCACCACTTTATCAAACTTAGCACCATTAGCATGAGTATTTTGAGTCATGGCAACCCATTCACTATCGCTTAAAATAGCGGTTAATTTGCTAGTAAGATTGAGCTTGGCAGTTGTATCATCACTAAGCTGCGCTACATCCTCGCTCAGGGCGTAAATGGCAGCGATATCTTCTCTCTCAATGTTCTCAAGGTCACCCAAGTAAGCATTAAACCAGTCAATAAAAGCGACCGTTGCACCTAATAATATGATGCTGTCACCCGCACGCCACGTTGATGCCATTTGTTCTGTGCTGCGTCTGAGCGTATCCATAGTGCAATGTAATTGGTATAAAGTTGCCATAATTGTATCCGCTTGCTTACTGTATTTTTTGTCATGTTAAAGTAAATATTAAAATGAAGATTGTCACTAGTACTAAAAGCTACTACTAAAAAACCAAAATCTGGTCGAAATCTTGCGAATTTACCACCTCTGGTATCAAGGTCAGTTGCTTCGCCAAATCCGTCGGTAGCATCCCCGTAATCCAACCGCTAAACACATCGTCAGGTAACCAAGCGGCTGGCATATCATATAATTCAAGCGACTGAATCATGCCGTGCAGACGTGAATCAGGCTGCATCAAAAAACCAAATACAGGCGCATCCAAATACAGCTGTACCTCATGGCCAAAAGTAGCTAAAGTCAAAGCCAGCGCGCAGCCTTCATAGCTTGCCATCTCAGTAGGGGTGTGCAAGCGAATGAGTAATTTCATGATGTCTTCCTAATCTTATGTATCGCTAGCCGCTATTGCTAAGCCACTTATCAATAAGCTGGCTGTTTTTAGAGCGAGCTATGATTGAAAATACTAATTAAAACTGTAGCAAACGACAGTCGCCTTGCATCATCATGGCAAGCTCACTCAGTCCAACCAATTTAAAACCAGCTGCTAGATTTTCGCTATCTAATTGATGACGGGTACTATTTTCACTATCTGAAATACCACGGCTGAGGGCCGTACTAACACAAACGGGTAGCGCCAACTGATATTGTTTGGCAAGCTTTTGCCATTCTTGAGTGATATTCATCTGGTCTGCTGATTGCCAGCGTAATCGATTGGCCGTATTGGCAGCATCGGCATAGAAAAAAATATTTAACGGCGCGTGCGGGTTTGCAGGGCGGTCGCTATCATCCGTTTTATCATGGTTATTTATTTCAGTGGCTTGTAAGTAAGTACGAGCATAGCGTAGCGCAATATGCGCCAACGGATGGCTGGGATCAGCTGTAATCAATAATAGCGGAGTCGTGGTCGTCATAATCGCGGTGTCACTTATGATTAATGAGTATGAAGAAAAAAGCGCAGCGCCTTAAGTTTTTTAAGACTCAAGGTTTTTAAAAATCAAGTTTTGAAGCCTTTTAAGCATTGGCTATTGTAGCATTATTCACGAATTTTTCGTGCGTTCGTCAGTTCTTAGTTAGTATAGGGCTGTCAGTAGCATGGTCGATGATTTATGCTACTATAAAAATCCTAAAATAAGATTGTTTATAACCACTTTAATATTATAAAAATAATTTTTCCGATTGATGTGGTTTTTATAGCTTTATGCTGCAAGGAGTTGTCGTCGTTATGCTATCTACCGTGCTTAGTAGTACAGGCTTCCAGCCCACACCAGAGCAGCTACAAGTGCTACAGACTGCAAGCGAGTTTGCTTATCAGGTCTGGCAAAGTCGAACAGGCGCTTGCCAGACATTTTTGCGCAGTTATCCATTACAGAACACTTTAACGCGCCAGCAAATTGATGATTTAATTCAAGATTATACTTTGGATGAGAATTACCAGCTCGCCAATGAAGACAAAGTGATGAGCGGCTTGCGGCATTTGCGTATGCTGCTGATGATGCGCTGGATTTGGCAAGATGCCTTGGCTATTATTGAGCTTGAACAATTGACCGATGAGCTGTCTGAGTTTGCGGATGGCTGTATTTTATTTGCCAGAGACTATACCTACCAGCAGCTGATTGCACAATATGGGCAACCGACCTTTATTAATGCAAAGGGCAATGTGCAAGTTGATGATATGGCGATTATGGCGATGGGCAAGCTTGGCGCCCATGAGCTGAATTTATCCAGTGATATCGATCTTATCTTTGTCCATCAGGCGCGCGGTGAGACAGACGGTGACAAAGCAAAAGGTACGCGCAGCATTGATAATAAGCGTTTTATGACGCGGCTTGGACAAGGCATTATTAGACTGCTTGATAATAATACCGCTGATGGTTTTGTGTTTCGAGTCGATATGCGTTTGCGTCCTTGGGGTGATGGCAGTGATTTGGCGATTCATTTATCAGCACTACAGAAGTACTTTGCTCAGCATGGGCGGGCGTGGGAGCGTTTTGCTTGGCTCAAGGCACGGGTGGTTGGGCACATAGAACAGCCGTTTTACGACGATATTCAAGCGCTGATTAAACCTTTTGTGTTTCGTTATTATGTTGACTATAGTGCTTTTTCGGCCTTGCGAGAGATGAAGTCCCTCATTCAAAATCAAGTCGCTCAACGTGAGGATTTGGACAATATAAAGCTTGGCGCGGGTGGTATTCGAGATATTGAGTTTATTGTCCAAGCCTTTCAATTGATCTATGGTGGGAGGCATCCGCAGCTACAGGTTAAGTCTTGTTTGGCGGCGATGCAGGCGCTGTGTCAGCTTGAGTATTTAGAGCAGACCACTTATCAAGAGCTACAAGCCGCTTATCGTTTTTTACGTCGTCTTGAACACGGTATTCAAGCAATTAATGATCAGCAAACGCAGCGCTTGCCGCATGATAGACAATGGCAACATAATTTGGCATTCACACTTGGCTTTGATAATTGGGCAGGGTTATTAGCGACACTCAATCATCATCGCTATCATGTTAATGTGCCGTTTGAGCGTATGGTCACCGAACGGCAAATACCGGATCAAGACGATGACGAGCTTGAACCGGAACGTTTGAATGAGCAGATTGCACGCTTAAATGAGGTGTTAACTGAAGAAAATCGCGCGCGCTTACAAGGCTTTTGGCAGTCAAAAATGGTCGCTAATTTAAGCGATGAAGCGCGTGAGCGTTTGGATGACGCTTATCCTGTAATCGTCCATGCGTTACTTGCTCATCAAGAACAGCAGCAACTGGCCAATATTGCTTTGCCCCGTTTAATTACCTTGCTAGAAGCTATTTGCCGCCGTTCTATCTACTTAGTCATGATTGCAGAAAATCCCAATGCTACCGTTGAGCTGATTCCAATGTTATCAGCCAGCCCTTGGATTGCAAAAGAATTGGCGCAGTATCCCGTACTTTTAGATACCTTCTTACAGCAGCGCTATCGTCACTTACCGGACAAGCCGGAGCTACGTGATATTTTACGTCAACAGTTATTACGGGTTGAACCTAACGATGAAGAGGAGCTACTAAGCGTACTGCGATTATTTAAAAAGAACCAAGTATTGGCAGTGGCTGCCAGTGATGTGTTGGCAGAACGCCCAATTATGAAAGTGTCAGACTCACTGACTTATATTGCTGCTGTGGTACTCGAGGCGGCGCTTGAGCGTGCCTTTGCCGAAATCGTCAAGCGCTATGGCTATCCGATTGCTCAAGATGGTGATCCGGTCACTGAAGCGGACTGCGGCTTTGCCATTATCGGCTATGGTAAGCTTGGCGGATTGGAGCTGTCATACTCTTCAGATTTAGACTTGGTTTTTTTGCATAAAATAAAAGAGCAGGGCATGACCACGGGTGAAAAATCTGTCAGCGGCATGAAGTTTGCGGCACGGTTGGCGCAAAAGCTGATGACCTATCTCAATACCCAAACCCGTGACGGCCGCGCTTATGAAGTCGATATGCGTCTGCGTCCGTCAGGTAATGCTGGCATGATGGTGGTTTCTTGTCATGCGTTTGAGACTTATCAGCTTGAGAAAGCTTGGTCTTGGGAGCATCAAGCGCTGGTGCGGGCGCGGGCCATCTGCGGTGATAAACGCGTGACCGCCCGTTTTTGTGATATTCGCCGAACTGTTTTGGCATTACCGCGTACGATTGAGCAAGTCCGCATTGAAGTCACCAGCATGCGTATTAAAATGCAAAAACATCTAGGTACCAGTCAATGGCAACAGCAAGCTGGCAAGTTCCATCTTAAGCAAGATGCTGGCGGCATTGTAGACATCGAGTTTCTCGCGCAGTTTGCGGTACTGGCTTATTCGCATGAGCATCCAACCCTGACCAAATGGAGTGACAATGTGCGCATTTTTGAAGAGATGGCGACTTTGGGTATTTGGGAGGCGAAGGTTTGTCAGGATTTGACCGATGCTTATTTACGCATACGCGCAGCGACGCATCAATTGGCATTGTCAGAGCAGTCGTTATTGGTTGATGAGGCACTTTGGACAGAAACACGAGCATTGGTACAAGCGCAGTGGCAACATCTGATGGGCGTAGACCCAGCAGAATAGCGCTGCTGTCATATAATAATGCGACCAAATGATACGACAAGAAGCACAGCGCTTCGATAGCGATTCTACCCAAGGGTATATGAATAAAAGCCATGCAGTGATAAACTAAAATATTGTATTCGCTTCGCTTGCCGGTGATATAATCGCTGGCACATTAAATGTGTATATAAAAAATTGCACCTGAAAATAGACACTCAGTGTCAGCATACTATTTTAATTAAAATATCTACTTAACACTCAACAAAAAAAGTTAGACGTCAGTGCTAGCATAAGGACTATTAAATGAATATGGCAACACAAGAAGGTAAGCTTTGGATGAATGGCACAATGATTGAACAGCCAGATGCCAAGGTTCATGTGCTTACACATAGCCTGCATTATGGAATGGCTGTGTTTGAAGGTGTACGTGCTTATCAGACTGCTGACAACCGTACGGCGATTTTTCGCTTAAAAGACCATACCGATCGTCTATTGGGTTCTGCAAAAATCTTTCAAATGAATGTGCCTTTTGATGCAGCGGCACTTGAGCAAGCACAAAAAGATGTGGTCAAACAAAATAACTTGGCAGAAGCCTATATTCGTCCGCTTATTTGGGTTGGTGCAGAAAAATTGGGTCTGTCATCGCGTGACAATAGTATCAATGCGATGGTTGCTGCTTGGCATTGGGGCGCCTACCTGGGTGAAGACGGTATCAAAAACGGCATTCGTGTAAAAACTTCTTCATTTACCCATCACATGACCAATGTGACCATGTGTAAAGCAAAAGCCTCAAGCAATTATCCAGTCTCTATCATGGCCAACCAAGAAGTGACTCGTAATGGCTATGATGAAGCAATTTTGATGGACCCACAAGGCTACGTCTGCCAAGGTGCTGGCGAGAACTTGTTCTTAGTCAAAGATGGTGTGCTGCATACACCAGATTTGGGCGGCGGTGCGCTTGACGGCATTACCCGTCGTACCATCATTCAATTCGCTGATGATTTAGGGATTAAAGTCGTTGAACGCCGTATCACTCGTGATGAGTTCTACTTGGCAGATGAAATATTTATGACTGGTACCGCGGCTGAAGTCACGCCTATTCGTGAGTATGATGATCGTACTATCGGTAATGGTGGTCGTGGTCCGTTGACTGAAAAACTGCAAACCTTGTACTTTGACGTAGTCCATGGTCGCAATGAGCAGTATATGGATTGGTTAAGCTTTATTGATTAATCTTTAAAACTGCGTTGTATGAAGTAAAAAAGCTAAGACTGTTTTGAGTCTTAGCTTTTTTTATTTCTGTTACTTAGCCATTCTTATTAGAAGCTTGGCTAAATGATCAAAAGCTTAGTAAGCCGAGGCAATATCTGACCAGCTTAGTAATCTCACATTATACTTATGCAATAAATCTTCAAACTCATGGCTTATTAGCCAATCATACTCCATCTCTCTAGCCGCTTTGATTTCGTCTTCCCAATTATTGCTACCATTTTCAGGCACAGCAGGATGACACATAATCAAAGTAGGTGATAGGTGAACAGGTGTTGTTGATAGCGTGGAATTTAACGTAAGTGGCTCTGAAGATAAGCCAGCATTACGCGGTGAACTTTGCAGCCACTGCTCCCACAGCAGCGCTAGCTTTTGATTATCAGCATTAAAACCATAGACCCCACCGAATTTATCATTGGTTTTAATATGGTTATGCTCACAGGATTGACGCCATCCATAGCCGCCCAAGGCGTAGATTATCCAAGATTTTAAATCTTTAATAAGCGGCGTGGTAACGCGTGCGCTCAGTGCACCTTTTGATATCTCGTTACTATAACGATTGGTCAACTCTTTAATTAAACAGTGACGAATAATCGGGAACTGGTGGATATGTTGATGTCCGTCAATAAACAAGGGTGCATGATTAAAGCGATCTTCAAATCTATCCAACTGTTGTTTAATAATGTCAGTTACCTGCATAGGATTAAAACGACGCAAGTAACTGGCGACGATGATTGATTTTAATGAACCACGTAGTGCAGAGGGGAATATCCCAGTTAAATCTAAATGTAAGCCGACATCTACATTGAAATTTTTAAGTTGATTGATATGGTTGGCTGTAATCGTACCGCCAACCATATAGCTACTGGCACCAATACGACCAAGCTCGGCAAGATGGATAACCGCATCATTAACCGCAGTAGATAGCCCTAAATCATCAACATTGATAATAATAGGGCGTGAATAATCGGTTGGCGATGATGCTTGTTTTTGATAGTTAGGATGGCTCATGATTTAAACGCCCAAAACTTGCCCAACGCAAAGGTCATCACCGTAATAATGCCAGTAACTAATAACCATATCATCATATAATACTGCTCGCTAAACCAATGTAGACCTAAAACAAATAAGCTCTGATTGGCAATAAAACCTGCTGTGGAACTGCTAAACCATTTGATTAGTGCAGATAGCTGCTTACTTTTATAATTTTTACTATCGCTTTTAGTGTTGCCGTTTTTAATAGTATTGCTTTTGAAAGTAGGGCTATTCTGACTGGTCTCATGTGAGGTATTTGACTGCTTAAAGGTGAGATAAAAATGCCCAGAAAAACTCACTATAAAAGCGATTAAAAAAGCACCTACGTTTGCCCATGCTGGAGTGATTGTAGTGATGTTGACAATACTCACCAGTACCAAAAAGTGCACCAAAGCTGCACTGGCACCGACCGCCAAAAACCAAAGTGCCTGCATGGAGTTTGACTTTGTTTCTGCTGCTTTATTCATCATGTTTATCTATCGTAGTATCGATAGTAGCTTGTGAGTAATCATCAGTATATTGATGGTGAGTATTGGACGATTTGCTATTGATGACCTCATCAATTAAATATAGTGGGCGTTGTTTGACCTCTTCATATAGCCTACCCACATATTCACCAATCACACCAATACACACCAATTGAATACCAGTGGAAAACATAATCCCTGCTGCGACAGTTGCCCAACCTGCGACATCACTACCAAATATCAACGTATCTATTACAATATATAAGCCGTATAAAAAAGCCAATGCAGAGACGACAAAACCCATACGTGATATTAGTCTTAATGGTCGTTGAGAAAATGAGGTAATACCTACGAGTGCCAATTCAAATAAGCTGCCATAATTAAATTTACTTTCACCAGTATCACGATTGGCAGCGGTAAAGGGCAGGTAGACCGTATTAAAACCAACCCAAGCATACAAACCTTTCATAAAGCGTTGGCGCTCTGGGAGTGAGCGTAAGGCATTTAATACCTTGCGGTTCATCACTCGAAAATCGCCAGCATTGGGAAGAATCTCGTAGCGTTGACTGTCTTGGATAAAATGATAGAAACTGCTCTTTAAAGTTTTTGCCAACCTGCTCTCATGCGGACGATTGGCCTGAATGCCTGCAACCATATCAATATCTGATTGCTCAATCATCGCTAGCATTTGCGCAAGTATTGGTAAAGGGTGCTGTCCATCAGCATCAATCATAGCAACCATATCACCTCTCGCTGCCGCTAGCCCTGCACTGAGTGCAGGCTCTTTACCAAAATTACGTGATAAACGTATGATTTCTAACTCTGTATTTGATGGGCGAGTAGTCATCAAATCTGTCACAACATCAACGGAATTATCGCGGCTACCATCATCAACAATAATAATCTCACAAGTTGCTATCGTCGTTTCACTGTTTTGTGCTGTCGATGAGCTATCTGTTACAGGAGCGCGTAGTGTCTGTGTAAACGCAAAGACCTCTGGTAAAAAGCCCTTTAAGGCATCAGCATCATTATACGCGGGTATGATAATAGATAAATAAGGACGAGATTGCGACGGATGATGTGACATAAAAAACTCAATTAGTTTATTCAATATAAATGATCGTTAAGTAGGCATTTATAGACAATACATTATTTAGAATGCTGGAAGCAGCGGCTCGGAACATAGGCGACCCAGTTTATTAATAACGGCTTCTTTACCTTGTCATCACGCCAGTCAATTTGCCATTGCCCTTGTTGTTTGACCAAAGCGTTTTTATTAACACTATTGTTAGTTAGTTCAGTGGCTGTAATGACACTGACATCACCAAGCAAAGGCAGTGCAATATTTTCTTCACCTTTTTGCCACATCACTAATGTACCATGCTCTTGAAGACGCTGGGTATTCATCCAAGGCGAGTGGCTTGCAGGTCCTGATATCATTTGTGATGGAAAGCCGATATTCATAGCAACTAACGATCCAAGCCAAGGCTCGCCCGACACACTATCGAGATTACAGCTACTCAATGACTGCCAAGTAGTTTGTGCTTGAATTGCCAATGCCTGCTCCGGCCACTGCATACGAGAAGGCTTATGACGAATCTTGTCACCGAAACCCACATATACTATCATTAGTACAGTCGCAACAGATAACCAGATAATAATCGCTTTACGTAGCTTAGTTGCGGTCAATAATTCATTAGTAGGTGCTATAAATGAAGCGGCGAGCAACCCCGATAACGCCCACATTGGCATACCCCACATATCACGCAAGCCAATTCCAAATACTAAGCTTAAAACAATCAATACCGCTATTGGTGATAACCACATATACCATAGCAACAATGCATCATGCGGTACGCTCTTTTTATACTCATGAATGCTGACCAAGCGTTTGCGATTTAAAGCCAGTATGATCAATAGTGGAATATGTGCGACAAGCTGAGCAGTGATAAATCCTATCCAGCTAAAATGCCGCTTGATGTTATATGCACCAGCATCAACTTCTTGTGAGCGTCCACTTGCATAACTAAGCGGTAACCAATCATGAGTTATCAGCCAATACAAATGCGGTGCAAAAACTGCTAGCATCACAAAAACCGCTATCCACGGTTTTGGCTGTCTTAAGAGAGGCCACTGTTTCGGTAACACTAAATATAGTGCCATTGGCATCAGTAAAAATATTACAGTGTACTTGGTCAGCATACCAAGTCCACCAAGCACACCCAGTAATATCCAATCTCTGAGACGGTTTTGGGTCAAAGATTGATAGAACGCTAAATATAATCCAGCCCAAATGGGAAACTGGGCGACATTGTGATTAAACTCAAGGCTAGGATAGGTGTAATAAAGAACCGCTAAAGTTAATGCGCTACCGATTAGAGTAGTGGTAGGTGACCAAATTTTTTTGCCTAACTGGTAAATTAGGACTAAGGTTAGTAAGACGTATAATTGGCTGAGTAAATAAGGGCCAATATGACCAAACAATTTATAAAAACTGTATAATATCCATGACGATAGTGGGGGATGTTTATAATAACCCCATTGCCATTCGTGCCCCCAATTAACTCCTTCACTTACGTCTAAAGGTACACTGCTCGAGATAAATACAGGTAAGATACTCCAAGCTATAAAATATAAGCATATAAATACAAAAAATGGTCGCCATTTGTATAAAATATTTTGCGGTTCAGTATGAGCTGTCATGAATAAACTCGTAAATATATAGTCTTATAGGAATACTTATATTTTGGTTATTACTAACCAAGAGATTGCTAGAGGGATGTATTGTAATCATTTATTATTGTGATTGCTAATCAATAAGATTCCAACTTAATAGTTATATTTCTTTAAGCAAAGGAATAAAGTCTGCATATATATCAAAACTATGAGCAATTAGTTGAACGTTGGAGACATCTAGCCAATCTTAAATAGTGGTTTTATAAAGTCTTAATTTAGGGCAAATTTTGCTATGCAAGGGTTAAAGAGGCAGGGTTAGTATCTATCTAGAAAATAGTTTTTAATTAAAATAAAATTAATGGTGAAGTAATTGAAAGTATTGCATTTTGTGACAGGGGGCTTCTCGGGAGCCACCAGAGTAGCTATAGATTTAATAGACGCTCATAATAAATTAGCGGGAATTGATAGTCTGCTAGTATTACGACAGAAAAAGACCACAGTTCCAGAAAAGTTAATGGAGCTAGACAAAAAAAATATCGATTATCGCGTTATTACTGGTGTGGCTCATATCGTTACAATATATGAGCTAAAGAAGCTATGTGAAAAGTGGCAACCTGATATTTTAGTTGCGCATGGGCTTCCTGAGCATTTACTGGGAAGAAGGGCAGGGCTATTGGCAGAAGTACATTGCTTGGTACAAGTGGAGCACAATTCTAAAGAGCGCTATACACCTTGGAAGCTATACCAAACGCGTAAACTAAGTAAATCAACTGCTAGAATTGTGGCTGTCTCTGAAGGCGTAGCCCAAGTCTTATCTGATCAGGGGCTTAAAGCGCCTATTCAAGCCATCCCAAATGGCATTGATACTACTAGATTTGGTGGTAAAGGACTTTTGCCAGTAAAAGAACGGCCACAAGATATTATAATGGTGGGTAGGTATGCTAAAAGTAAAGATCACGTTACTTTGATTGAAGCCTTAAATAGGCTAAAACATAAAGGTATCCTGCCGAATTTAACTTTAGTAGGCAGTGGGCGTAAAAGTTATAAGAAAGAAGTACACGAACTAGTAAAGCGTTATGACTTACAGAGCCAAGTTAATTTTATTGAATACAGTAGCGAAGTGGATAAATTATTATCGCAGCATAAGGTGTTTGTGATGTCCAGTAGGTTCGAAGGATTGAATCTTGCAGTATTAGAAGCAATGGCAAGTGCTTGTGTGGTGATTGGTAGTCGAGCTGTGGGTGTAGAGGAATTAATTGAAGATAAAAACGATGGTTTTCTGTTTCCAGTCGGTAATGCTAATGCACTAGCAGATATTATTGAGTTTGTTTTATCCAATCCTGCCTTTTATCAATCATTAGCAGTTGCAGCTAGAGAAAAAGTTTTAGATCAGTATGATAAAAAACAAGTCACTCAAGCGTATTATCAATTATTCCAAGACTTATTAACAAGCTGTTAGTGATTAGACAATTCCCAGTGTGAGTATTATATGAATAAAGACGACATGACGATTGGTATTTTAATACCTATCTACAATGTAGCAGATTATGTGGAAGAATGTATAGAATCTATTCTTGCTCAAATCGATAATAGAGCATCTATTTTAATCATGAACGATGCTGCGACAGATAATAGTGCAGAGATTATTAAGCGTTTTGAAAATCACCCTCAAGTGCAAATCTTTGATGCACCTTATAATAGAGGTTTATCAGCCACACGCAATGCGCTTTTTGATATAGCCCAAACAGAATATATTTGGTTCATTGATTCTGATGATGTGATGTATGAAGATGCTTATACGTCTGTCATGACTCAACTAGAGAAGTTGAGTTCAGATGTATTGTGTGCAGATTATGTTTCATTGCGTGGAACAAAAGAAGTCAGAAAAAAAGCTTTTATAGGTGAAGCTAATAAAAATACAGTTAATATCCATAGCGAATTTTTAGACAATGTTATAAGAAATAATAGCAATCATGTTTGGAGTAAAGTATTTAGAAGAGCAGTTATACAAGGTATAAGGTTTAAAGAAGGATTAAATTTTGAAGATATCTTGTATATGACTGATATCTCATTGAAGAGTTTCCAATATAGCTATTTAAAACAACCTGTAATAAAGTATAGAGAGCGTGAAGGTTCTATTTTAAAAAGTCTCGATAAAAAATACGTAGATGATTATTTATTCGCATTTAGTCATCGTGTTGAAAACTATCAAAAAGCAGGAAAAAATAATCGCTATCATTATTTACTTTATAAAACCTATAAGCGTTATTTGGGTCTACTAAGTAACTTAGCTAAAAATAATCAAACAGATCTCCTAGAGTATACTTACAATAAGTACAATAATTATTTCTCATCTTTATACTCTGATGTAATCAAAGATTTGCCTATACATAAAAAAATAATTTTAAGAACTAAGAGATATGAAATCAAGGATATTTTAAAAGATAAAGGAATATAAACTATGGAAAGCCTATTTAATATTATTAGTAATAAGCCATTTAAAATATTCTATAACGGTTTAGTGCCTAGAAGTATAAGAAAAGAGTGGGGTTTTCAGTATTCAGAACTTCCATTGCAAATTCAAGTCGCGAAATATTGGAAGCAGATTATACAAGCGTATATAAATGGTGAGATAAAAAAGTACAACATTCAACCAAAGAAAGACTTAAAAAATAAAAAAATTATTTGGCAGTACTGGGCACAAGGAATAGAGAATGCAAACGACACTGCTAAGCTTTGTTTTGTATCTGTAGATAAGTACAAGGGTGATTATGAGGTTATACGTATTACAGATGATAATATAGACGAATATCTAGATCTACCAGAGTTTATTAAAGAAAAAAGAAACAACCCTGAATTTCGCCCAGTTTTTTTTTCCGACTTATTGAGAGTTTCTTTAATTAATGCTTATGGCGGTATTTGGTTAGATGCATCAATATTGTTAACGGCTGAGATACCTAATGAATATGCAGAATATAATTTTTTTATGTTTTCAAGAGACCCTGAGTCTAATAATCAAAACTGGGGTAAAGGTGATCAGCATTTCTACTTTAACTGGCGTGATGAATTTAAAGTTAAACACTTAAATAGTATCATTTATGGACATAAAAAAAGCGAATTATCTTCAGTGATTTTAGATTTATTGTTATATTTTTGGAAGACTGAAGAAAAAGTTCCACACTATTTTTTCTTTCAGATTCTGACAAATGAGCTAAAGTCTACTGATGCTACACTGTTCAACTTTCCCATAGATGATGATACATTACCACATTTACTACAGCAAAAAATGAATAAAAAGTTTAAAAAAGAAGAGTATCAATACATAACTGACCAAGCCTCCTTACATAAACTAAGCCTACATGAAAAGCTTAAAGAAAAAGATATATTCGGCAATTTAACCTATTATGGCTTCTTTAAAAAAGAAGCATTTAATAAATGATTTTTTTAAAAGCTTACACCCAATACTCTTGCAACCAAGGACTAGGCTTGACATGACGATACCATTTACCACCGCCGCCTTTGATAGCATCTGGCGGATTAATCTCACCATGGAAAATAACGATTTTTGCGCCATCAGGCAGCGTCGGTGCACATAGGAAATTCAAAGGAGTAGGCGCCATACACTGGTATTTGAAACTGACACACCAGTCTTTATCCCAATACTCCAAATGGTGATATTCGCGCAGATAGTTAGACAGATAAGCTTGCTCATGGCGGACTTTCTGACGAATACTATCAAAGTTACGTTCAAAGTTTGCCAGCAAATCAGGATAAGTGCCCATTCCGATATTAAAGCGATAAACCGAGCTATTGCCAATCATGCGCCATGGCTTTTTCCAGTCACGAATAATGACGACACTGTCTTCGTGCTCAGCTTCATAGGTAAAAAAAGCATCGATATTATCGACGATAACGATGTCGATGTCTAAGAATAAGGCAACACCTTTTAGGTCATATAATTCTGGCTTAAAAGTCGTTAGCTTTTTCCAACCACGCTCTGGTCCTGCTGGCAAATTCATTTCAGGTATGGGATGACAAGCAACGGCAGGGTCAATGCCCTTACCATCATCGGTGAGACAGACCATTTGAAAATCTAAGGTCAGATGTCGACTAACCATATTATAAAGACGGTTAACGTATTCAGGACCATATTTATTGCCCCATTTCATACAAATAATATAATGCTGTACAGATTCTTTGCCACCTGTTTGGGCTGAGTCTGTTAATAAGTTTTTCTTTACGTCAGTTGCCATCATGCACTCATATTTATATAAATGAAGAACGAATTTTAAAAAAATTAAGACTGAAAAAGGTAGAGATAATATGTATGTTGACTGATGTTAACACGGCTATTATTCACATTATTTCTTAGCTGTTAGATATTGGTATTAATTTTACTTACTATCGGCTATTAATTATTCATAACCTAAGGTTTTTTATACTTAGAATTTTGATTATGAATAAATGCTGCTAATACCTCTTTATCAGCGATATAAGGATTGTCTAGAACAGGAATATGCTTAAAACGGCGATAACCCCACATATAATGACTACATTTATCTTCAATCATATGTTGCATGGCAAGATTGAGCGCATACGCCGCAGTTTCAGTATTGCGGTCATATAGGGCAGGGTCGTCTAACTTATAGCAATAAATATCAAAGCCGCGCCCGTCGTCACGACGAATGCAGGATAAACCAACCAATGCACATTTGGTTTTGCTCGCAAGCTTGGATGCCAATGTACTGGTTAAAGTCTCAATACCAAAAAAGGGTACTATCACGCCACCTGATGGGTCGGGCACATGATCGGGTAGCACAATACTAAAGCCACCTTGTTTGAGGGTCTTAAATACGGCTTTTACGCCGCTACCATCGGTCGGAACCAGTGTCGCATTAAGACGCGAGCGACCTTGCAGAACAAAGTCGTTGGTAAGACCGCCTTTAACTGGCTTATACATAATCGTTGGCGAACCAAACTGATTGAGCCAAGCGTTCATCATCTCCCACGTACCAAGATGTGGCACAATCGCCAGCATACCGTTAGGGCTTGCAAGCCCTTCTAATAAAAACTCTTTATTATAAACGTTGCTAATTTGAGCAATACTCCATTCGGGTGGCATCGCCCAACTTTTGATAGACTCAATACTGGTTAAACATTGATGATAAATAATGTCTTTGGTTAACGCTTGTTTTTGTCGAGCAGATAACGAGGGCGCAATTAGTGCTATATTCATACGCACAGTACGCATAATGCTAGTGTTTGGCATCTTTAATATTACCCAGGCAACAAAACGTGCCAGCATCTGCAAAACAAACAGTGGCACGAATTTGAAGATATGATATGGATTCATGACCATTCACACGGTGATAGATCACATAACGGGCAATATAAACAATATCTGTACATTATTAAACCGTTTATTGAGCAGGTTTATTGGTGTCAGCCTGTACTTTTTCGCGCACACGGATACCAAGCTCACGTAGCTGTTTGCTATCGACTTCAGCAGGTGCTTGAGTTAGTGGGCACTCAGCAGTTTTGGTTTTTGGGAAGGCAATGACATCACGAATAGAGTCCGCGCCGACCATAAGCATAATCAGACGATCCAAACCAAAGGCCAAGCCACCATGCGGAGGCGCACCAAATTTTAGGGCGTCAAGTAAGAAGCCAAACTTGTCTTGAGCCTCTTGCTCGCCGATACCTAAGGCATCAAGTACCGCTTGCTGCATATCAAAGGTATTGATACGTA
Source organism: Janibacter sp. CoH_79_TC_3 (assembly GCF_058197955.1). Lineage (NCBI taxonomy): Bacteria > Bacillati > Actinomycetota > Actinomycetes > Micrococcales > Intrasporangiaceae > Janibacter > Janibacter sp. CoH_79_TC_3. The sequence continues at coordinate 8,005 of NZ_JBXWIV010000021.1, read as the reverse complement.
AGCTACCACCGCCAACTTCTGTACCATTCAGTACCATATCATAAGCGATAGATAGCGCTTTTTCTGGATTGTCTTTTAATTCCTGCACCGATCCTTTAGGCTTAGTGAACGGATGATGCATTGACGTCCAGCGACCATCGTCAGTTTCTTCAAACATTGGGAAATCAGTCACCCAAAGTGGCGCCCATTCACAAGTGGTCATTTCTAGGTCTAGACCAATCTTTTGACGTAGTGCACCGATTGCATCATTAACGATGCTAGCTTTATCGGCGCCAAAGAAGATAATGTCATTACTTTCTGCACCAGTACGCTCAATCAGGCTTACCAGTACATCATCAGTCATGTTTTTGATGATTGGTGACTGTAGGCCAGACTCTTTATCTACGCCATTGTTGATGTTGCTGGCGTCGTTGACTTTGATATAAGCCAAACCACGAGCACCATAAATACTCACAAACTTGGTATAAGCATCGATTTGTTTACGGCTTAATGAAGCGCCGCCAGGGATGCGTAGAGCAGCAACGCGACCTTTAGGATCGTTCGCAGGACCAGCAAATACTTTAAAATCAACGTCTTTCATTAAATCGGCAACGTCGACCAGTTTTAAGGGAATACGTAAGTCAGGCTTGTCTGACGCATAGTCACGCATCGCTTCAGCATAAGTCATACGTGGGAAGTCTTCAAACTCAACATCCATCATGGTCTTAAATAGATGTTTGATAAGACCTTCGTTGATATTCATGATTTCTTCTTCGTTTAAGAAAGAAGTCTCAATATCGACTTGGGTAAATTCAGGCTGACGGTCAGCACGTAAATCTTCGTCACGGAAACACTTAGCGATTTGATAATAACGATCAAATCCTGACACCATCAATAACTGTTTAAACAGCTGTGGTGACTGCGGCAAAGCAAAGAAGTTACCCGGACGTGTACGTGAAGGTACCAGATAATCACGCGCACCTTCTGGCGTCGCACGAGTCAAAATAGGCGTTTCAACGTCTAAGAAACCATGATCATCTAAATAACGACGAATCGTTGAAGTGGCTTTAGCACGGAAAACCATACGTTCTTGCATCTGCGGACGGCGCATATCAAGGTAGCGATACTTTAGACGCAGGTCTTCTGATACCGTGGTTTTCTCATCATTTAATGGGAAAGGCGGTGTTTCAGATTTCGCCAATACTTCAATTTCTTTGCCCAGCAGCTCAATCTGACCACTGGTCATATTATTGTTTTCAGTACCTTCATAACGGCGACGTACGCGACCAGTGATTTTTAGCACATATTCAGGACGTACCGCATCTGCAATCGCAAACGCTTCTGGCGTATCAGGGTCAACGACGACCTGCAAGATACCCGCGCGGTCACGCATGTCTAAGAAAATCACGCCACCGTGATCGCGACGACGATGTACCCAGCCTACGATACTAATGGTCTGATCGATGAAGCTTTCAGTTACGGCTCCGCAATATTCGTCTCGGTATTCGCTATGCGTCATAGTGCTTTGCGTCATAATATAATTATCCAGTTGTCAGCCCAATTCGAAATACAATAATGCAGCCGCTATCGTGTGATACAAGCGCCGTGCCATTTAAGCCTTTAACTAAAAAAGCACGAATAACGCGATATAAGACAAATGGTCATCACGTTGGCTGCAGAAAATTTGGTGTAAACACATATTATGCCTAATCTGCCCTTGTTATACAACCTGTGGCGTCCAATCAGTGATGTTCAATCGAAGTGCAGGAATGTATTCGTAGTGGGCGTATTTATTCAATAATATTTGCATTAGGTTAAATATTGTCATTTTGCTTGAAAATACTAGCCAGCGTGCGCATATCAGGCTAACTTATCAAACCTTATTAAAATTAAAACCACTTCAATTATGCATTACCATTATTTATTTTAACTATCAAGGAATCCTGCTCATGCTTTTTCATCCTTCTAAAAATCCTGTTGAGCTAAGAGTTATTCATCTCAATAAAAGTCAAGAGCAACGTCGTGAAGACCTGATGGAGGCGACCCAAGGTAAAGCGGCGCTTAAACAACTGAAAAAAACCATGGCGAAAAAAGCCAAGCAAGCCTTAAAAGTAAAAACTAAAAGCAAAAATAAAAAGAAAAATAGCGATGATAAGCAACAAGTCTTTGTTCTTGATTTTGATGGCGATATCAAAGCCACAGCAGTGAAGCATTTACGTGAAGAAATCAGCACGCTCATCAGCACCGCTAATAAAGGCGATGAAGTCGTGGTACGCTTAGAATCAGGCGGCGGTTTGGTTCATAGCTATGGGTTGGCAGCGGCACAATTAGCCCGTTTAAAAGACGCTGGTTTAAAACTCACCGTTTGTGTCGATAAAGTCGCGGCCAGTGGCGGTTATATGATGGCTTGTGTCGCCGACAATATCGTCGTCGCACCATTTGCTGTGATTGGCTCAATCGGTGTGGTATCGCAATTACCAAACTTCTATAAATGGCTCAAAAATCACGACGTCGATTATGAGATGTTTACCGCTGGTGATTACAAACGTACAGTGACCGTATTTGGTGAAAATGACGCTGAAGACCGCGCCAAATATCAAGAAGAACTTGAGCAGACGCACGAGTTGTTTAAGCATTTCGTCAATACTTATCGTCCAACATTAGATGTCGCTAAAGTGGCGACTGGCGAGCATTGGTATGGTGAAGATGCCCTAAAACTTAATTTAATCGATAGCCTGCAAACCTCTGACAGCTATATTTTAGAGCGTATGGAAAATAATGAAGTGTATGCGCTGCATTCCCGTCAAAAGCCAACGTTAGCAGAAAAATTGGGTTTGTCACAAGCCGCAGAAGCAACAATCAGCATGGCGGTTGATAAGCTACCAGATGCATTGGCACGTTTTGATTTAAACAGTCGTTTGAATATTCTAAAATAATCTTAAATATCATTAGGTTATTTGATAATTAGCGTTCTAGCATTTCAACAGCGAATCGTGCATTGTTTGTATTTTGTAAAAGGCGTGTCCTAGCGGGTCGCGCCTTTTTTGCTGTTTAATCATAAATGCTGTGTTATAAATAGTGCAGATAAAAGAGAGTATACGCACGTACACTATAAAATCTCATTAATATTCTTATGAAATCTCGATATATAGAATCTCGATGTGAATTTTATAAAAGTTATTAACTATAAGCAAAGAAAAGGATGTCAACTATGTCTACCGACACATTAATGTTTACCGCCACCGAACATGGTCAATCCATGCATGCTAAAGTCAAAGAATTTATTGAAACCCAAATCGAGCCAATAGAAGCGCAGTTTTGGGCGGATTGTCATGCGCAAAACCCAGACGGCGATTGGACCAAATGGCACTGGCCAGAAAAGTACGAGAGCCTGCGTAAACAAGCGCGCGAGGCGGGTTTATGGAATCTTTTTTTACCAGATGACAAGCTTGGCGCTGGGCTTTCTGTTACCGATTATGCACCGATTGCCGAGCTGACCGGTCGCAGTTTGTTAGCGCCTTATGTCTTTAACTGTAATGCCCCTGATAGCGGTAACATGGAATTATTATGGCGCTATGGTTCTGATGAGCAGCAAGATAAGTGGCTCACGCCAATATTAGAAGGTAAAACGCGTTCGGTGTTTTGTATGACTGAGCCTGATGTTGCATCAAGTGATGCGACCAACATGCAAGCAACAGCTGTGGTCGATGGTGACGAGATTATCATTAATGGTAGTAAGTGGTGGTCATCTGGTCTTGGCGACCCTGCGGTCGATGTTTTGATTGTCATGGCCTATACCCCTGATGATACTAAAGACCGTCATCATCAGCATTCGATGGTGTTGGTACCAGCCAAAACGGCAGGCGTCAATATTGAGCGTATGTTAAAAGTATTTGGTGATTACGATGCGCCGCACGGTCATGGCGAAGTCAGCTTTAATAACGTACGTGTACCAGTTGATAACTTTATCGGTGGACCGGGTATGGGCTTTGAGATTGCCCAAGGTCGATTAGGACCAGGTCGTATCCATCATTGCATGCGCTGTATTGGGGCTGCCGAAAAGTCTCTTGAGCTTGCGGTCAAACGTGGTATGCAGCGTACCGCGTTTGGTAAGCCATTATTACAATTAGGCGGTAACTTTGAGCGTATCGCTGACGCACGTATTAAGATTGACCAAGCGCGCCTACTGACATTATACGCGGCGCAAAAAATGGATGCTCAAGGTACCAAAGCAGCATTGACTGAAATTTCTGCCATTAAAGTCGTTGCACCGACTGTATTACAAGAAGTGGTCGATATGGCGATTCAAATCCATGGTGGTATGGGTGTTTGTCAAGATACGATGTTGCCTGCTTTCTTTGCGCAAGCACGAGCGCTACGTTTAGCCGATGGTCCTGATGAAGTTCATAAAACCATGATTGCGAAATTAGAATTAAAGCGTCAGGGCTTTAGTCGTCCGTCTAAACCTGCTAAATCCTAATATAGCTTAGACATGAGTCTGTCATTTAGTAAAAAACGGGCTCAACGACCACTGTCACTAAAGATTCACTATCGATTATTTGATAGTGAATCTTTAAACCTTAATCTCATACAAAAATAAATGACCACACGATAAGGAACATCTTATGGCAACTGATAATCAGGCCAAGAATATTGACACTGACAATCAAACACTTAATAAAGTCTTAGATAAAGGCGGCGAAGTGCGCGAGGGCGAAGAGCTTGACGCTAAAGCGGTCAGCGCTTGGCTACGTGAGCAAGGCCTTAATGTAGAAGGCGAGCCAACCGTTACTCAATTCTCAGGTGGCGCTTCAAACTGGACTTATCGCTTGCAATATAATGGTGAGGGCACAGACCAAGATTTGATTCTGCGTCGTCCGCCAAAAGGCACTAAAGCCAAATCAGCGCATGATATGGTGCGCGAATATACCGTGCAAAAAGCCTTAAAAGATGCTTATCCGTATGTACCAAAGATGGTCGCGCTGTGTACTGATGAAGATATAATTGGTGCCGATTTTTATGTCATGGAGCGTATGGCAGGCATCATTCCGCGTGCCAATTTGCCAAAAGGTGTTGATTTAGATCCAGAGCAAACGCGCGCCTTATGTACCAATGTTATTGACGCTTTGATTGAATTGCATCAAGTAGATTATAAAGAGCATCCTGATTTAGTAAATCTTGGGCGCGGAGAAGGTTATTGCGAGCGCCAAGTCACTGGTTGGGATAAGCGTTATGTCAAAGCCAAAACCCCAAATGTTCCTAGCTTTGCATTGATACGTCAGTGGCTTGGTAAGCACGCTCCTGCTGATAGTAAGACTTGCTTGATTCACAATGATTGGCGCTTTGATAATGTGATTTTGGCGGCTGATGATCCGACCAAGGTCATCGGTGTGCTCGATTGGGAAATGGCAACCTTGGGTGATCCTTTGATGGATTTGGGCAGCGCTTTAGCTTACTGGATTGAAGAAGACGATAACATCATCATGCAGCAATCTCGCCGTCAGCCAACACACTTGAAAGGCATGATGACCCGTGACGAAGTGGTTGCCTATTATCTTGAAAAGACCGGCCTTAAGATAGACAACTGGACTTTTTATGAAGTTTTTGGCTTGTTTCGCCTAGCGGGTATCGTGCAGCAGATTTACTATCGCTACTATAATAAACAAACCACCAACCCTGCCTTTAAGAATTTTTGGCTTATTGTTCATGTATTGCATGCTAAGTGTCTGAAACTTATCGCTCAGTATGAAGGCGAGGTTTTATTTACCGACTACGTACAGCCACATTTGCAAGATATAGGTATCGATGCGGCGATGGTTGAGCAACTGCCAAGTCCTATTCAAACGGTTATCAAAGGCATTTTACCAAAAAGCTATTTTGGACAAAGTACTTCTAAAACTGAAGAATAAACGCTTCAAACGCATATCAAATGCAGAAATTTATAGCAGTTTATTAAATCTAAAAAATTTAAAAAAGTACGATTAATAAGGCAATGTTTTATGACAACCATACTTTTAGCACGTCATGGTCAAGCGTCATTTGGGCAAGAAGATTACGATCAGCTCTCAGAGCTTGGTGGTATGCAGGCACAAATGCTGGGTCAGCATTATGCAACGACCCAACGACGAATCGATGCGATTTTTAGCGGTAGTTTGGTTAGGCAGCAAGATTCTGCACGTCATTTTTGGCAAAGTTATCAGTCATCTTTTGGTGCAGATAATGAAAAGCCAAGCGTGTCTGCTATCAATTTAAATGAGCCTGATAGCTATGTGCTGCCGCAATTTGATGAATTTAATCATAAAGATGTACTGATAAAATCGAATCCTGCTTTTGCTAATCGCGTAGCAATCGCCGCTGAGATTGCTAAAGCAGAAGTGCCAGTCACACGTCTAGCGGAGCTGTTTGACGACGCGATGCAGCGCTGGCATGCGGGTGAAAATGACAATGATTATATCGAGAGCTGGCTGCAATTTAATGAACGTGCCAAGCAAGCGCTTGAGCAGGTCCGTCTGCAAGTTGCTAATTTACAGTTGGGTGCTGATGATACAGTGCTGGTCTTTACCTCAGGCGGTATCATCGCTGCTATCACCGCGCAGTTATTACAACAAGGTAGCTCGATGGCGTATCAAATCAATAAAAGCTTAGTCAACACCGGCGTGACGTCACTTACGCTTAAAAATGAACGTAGTCGCTTATTGTCTCTAAATGAGTACAGTCATTTATTCGCTGATGGTAAACGCTTTGTGACATGGCGCTAAAAAAGAGATGAGTAAAATATTAAAGCCATGATTAAGAAGTCAATTAAAAACATAATAAAGCGGTTACTGTAACTAGGTAGCCGCTTTTTATGGATTTAAAATCATTGATTAGCATCGTTAAAATGCTTTAACTTTATGGTACTGTAAATTGATTGCGTGTTTGGTTTACGCTATAACTGCTTAGCTCAGTCTATAGGTTTACGCTATGATAGATAATCGACGTCATTTATATTGATACCAACAGGATAGGATGGTCCATGAAAAATAAATTAATAAACTTAGTCACCAGTAGCGCTAAACAGCATAAAAATCAGCTATTTAGTGCTATTCAGCCAGGGCGTTATTTGAAAGGATTGAATAAGCAGCAAGTTGGACGCGGTAAAACAATTTTAATCACCGGCGCGAGCTCAGGATTGGGCGAGGGCATGGCACGATTATTTGCTAAACTTGGCTATAACCTTGCTATTTGTGCCCGCCGTGCAGATCGTTTAGAAAATCTAAAGTCAGAGTTGATGGCTCAATATCCTGATATTCGTATTGAATATAAAGTCTTAGATGTCAGCGATTACGAGGCGATATTCGACGTCTTTGATGCGTTCGCAGCGGATTTTGAGCATATCGATCGCGTGGTGGTCAATGCTGGTATTGGCGATAGTCGACGTATTGGTAAAGGGCGTTTTGATACCAATCGTAAAACGGTTGAAATTAATTTTATCTCAGCGCTGGCCCAATGTGAAGCAGCGATGAATATCTTCCGTGTACAAAATAGTGGTCATCTGGTGGTGATATCTAGTATGTCAGCGATGCGCGGCTTACCTAAGCATTTGACCGCTTACGGTGCAAGTAAGGCAGGTTTGGCGCATCTCGCAGAAGGTATCCGTGCGGATATGTTATTGACCAAGCTGCCGATTAAAGTTTCTACCATTTATCCCGGTTATGTGCGCACGGAAATCAATGAAAATGCCAAACCTTTACCGTTTGAAGTAGATGCAGAGACGGGTACCAAAGCAATCGTCGCCGCGATTGAGGCGGAGGTCGACGAAGCTTGTGTACCAAGTTTGCCATGGTCGATTGTCGGTAAGGCTATGAAACATTTGCCATTACAAGTGGTCAATAGAGTCAGCTGATAGCAGTTTTTTTGCTAATGATGTCAGAAGTAGTAAAATCAAAGCAATAAAAAGCCCGCTACATTGAACTGACCCCCATAAGTTGGACACAACTTTTGGGGGTTATTTTATGAAATACGACATAGACTTTAAGATAAGAGT
>NZ_JBXWIV010000020.1:40899-52494 GCF_058197955.1 Janibacter sp. CoH_79_TC_3 | reverse complement strand
ATCATCGCGCCAATGGTAGTGTGGCTCCGGCCATGTGAGAGTAGGTCATCGTCAGCTCTCTATTCCTGAAAACCCCCTGTGACTTATGTCGCAGGGGGTTTTCTTTGTCCGTGGGTTTATTCCTTGAAATCAATATGGTGAATCCTTTTTAAAGGATCTGCTCTTGCTTTGCCTTAATGGCGCTCTATTCGTTCGTCAGCTCTCTATTCCTGATTATTCGCCGACTAGTTTTCTAGCCTGAGGATTTTCTTTGTGTGTAATTATTCACGTGTTATTTAAATTTGGCGATACTTTCGTTGCTTCATAGCTATTACATTGTGTATAGTGCGATTTTTATTGCTATATTGTTGGTATATGAAATCAGCGATAAATTTTTAGGATTGTAAATTGCTAGTATATACTCTGATTCTGGAAAGGTGATATATTTTATGAGTGCTTGGAATAAGTTTTTAGAAGAGGTGAAGCAAGCTGAGATTGAGCTTGGCAACCCTCGTGAGATATGGTATCGAGGGCATTCTCAAGAGTCTTGGAAATTAAACCCAAGTTTACTTAGACATAGTGATTGGGAAAGCAAAGAAAAGGAGTTGTTCTTCGAATTCAGTCAAACGGCTTCTAGACTTTTTGACAAAAGAAATAATGACTGGGAAATATTATTCGATATGCAACATTACTGGATTCCTACAAGGCTACTTGATTGGACAACAGTCATGGGTGTTGCGATTGCATTCATTTTGCATGCTGATTATGAAGGTGCAGAAAATAGCTGTTTATATATTTTAGATCCTAGATCTTTAAACCAGTTGAGTGGGCGTAACGAAATTATAAGTTTGCCTGATGACAAGAAGTTTGATTACAAGTCCATTTATTGGGAGCACATCCCAGTAAAAATTGAAAAACCAATCGCTGTTCTTCCGCAACAGCAAAGCGCTAGGCTATTAGCTCAGAAAGGTGTATTTACTGTACACGGCAATCTAAATGATAGTTTTGAAAATAGTGCAACTGATTGCTATCGAAAAGTAGTACTCCCAAACGAAGCTAAAGAAGAAGCTAGAACTTTTCTTAAATGGGCAAACCTTGATGAGTATACTATTTATCCAGATATTGTGGGTATGTCACAACATATTAAAAGAAAGATATTGAAGGGAGAGTAACATGCAGTTTACTAAGAAAGAAAGATTGAACTTAATTAATCAGTATAAAATTTTATCAAAATTATATCCTGAAGATTCAGAGCATTATGATGAGCTTCGTGAAATATTGGAAGATGGCTATGAGGTTTTTTACTCACAGATTAGTGAGTGGATTAGTCAGGATATGCCTAAAAATGCAGGTAAGTTTGTATTAGAGGTATTAGATCTATATAGAGCTATTGAAGATTATAAAAGGATGTCTAAAGACCAAGAAATTATTAACAACCGTTATTCATACTTTAGAGGATTTGATGGTAATAATGAAGGGCAATACATGCAGTTCGCGAGGTTTCTTATCAATAAGCAAAATAAGTTTTCTGAGCAGAAGGATTATTTAAGAATAAATGATAATTTAAACAGCCACACTCCAATGATTAGTATTTATGAGAAAATGTTATCAAAGTGGACAGATATTGGTAAACCATGGAATTTAAATTCTCAACATATTAATGATATTCTGAGTATTTAGGTTATAAATTCTTAGAATAAATTGTATATATTTTTTACTTATCATTCTGAAAAATCTTTTAGTCTACCTAAATTGGGACTAAATCCTATCGAAGAGTATCATAGATGCTTGACAAAAAAAATTACTGTAGTCTTGATTTTTCTCACATTGATATTTTTGGCTATCAGTATAAAAACTTTAGATAGCATTGGTTACGAGAGTATACTTCACTCTTTGAGTGTAGGCTTTATAGTCAGTTCTATTTTTTATTTTCTTGTAGTATATATGCCTGAATATAGACGCAGGAATATGGTTCGTGAGCGTCTTAAGAACCAATACATACAGTTCAAAATGTCATGTATTAACACGTTTCTAATAATTAGTAATTCTCAAGAACACTCTAATAAAGAAGAACTTCTTAACCTAATTGAGTTTCGTCGTTATTTTAAGAAAGAAAATAAAAATGGAGAAAATCGTTGGGGTGCTGTAGCGAACTGTCTTCAGGAAAATGAATGCTATCTTAAAGAGGTTATTTACTATCTTCAAATGTTGAATGAGGAAATAAGATATGCACGTAATGCTATAGATTTGAACGATCCCGAAGTATTTGACCTTCTTAATAGGCTTTCACAGCTTATTGTGAGAATGGAATTAACAGGAAAAGAATACGATGATGTAAAGTCACTTTGTGGTTTCCTTTGGTCTATTTTTACAGGCTGGGACTTGGCTAAAGGTTACAGTGAGTCAGATATTATAAAAGATATTATAGGTCGTGCTAAATAAAATATAACAAATTATTCAAAAAGAGAAAACTATGACAACCTCAAAAGTAACTTATCAAGGCGACCTGCGTACTACCGCCATTCATTTGCAATCAAATAACGAAATTATCACTGATGCGCCAGTTGATAATCAAGGCAAAGGTGAAGCCTTTTCGCCCACTGATTTATTAGCGACTAGCTTAGCCAGTTGTATGCTGACGATTATCGGTATCAAAGCCCGTGATATGGAGATTGATATCGCAGGTACTACGGCTGAAGTAACTAAAGTAATGGCTGCTGATCCAAGGCGCGTCAGTGAAGTACATGTCGCTATTACTTTTAATCAAAAGTTAGATGATAAGATGCAAAAAATATTCTATAACACTGCGCTTATTTGTCCGGTTGCTAAAAGTATCCATCCTGATATTATTCAAAGAGTGACTATTAATTCTAAGAACTAGTAACCTCTATAAGGGTGATTGATATGGGTAGCAAAACCTTACTTATCGTCGCGCATGCACCGTCTCCCAATACCAAAAAATTGGCACAAGCGGCTTATAACGGTGCCAATCATCCTGAGTTAAATATCAATGTCATATTAAAGTCACCACAAGATACCCAGCCTGAAGATGTACTGGCAGCCGATGCGCTATTATTAGGAACAACTGAGAATTTGTCCTATATGGCAGGACTGACCAAAGACTTTTTTGATCGCTGTTATTATCCGGTGTTAGAGAAGAAGCAGGGCATGCCATTTGCCTTATATATTCGCGCAGGACATGATGGTACGGGCACTAAGCTTGCTATGAAGACGATTACGACTGGGCTGCGTTGGGAATGGATTCAAGAAGCGCTGATTTTACAAGGTGATTGGCAAGAAGCATTTACTGAGCAAGTCGAAGAGCTAGCGATGACATTGGCAGCTGGGATAGAAGCGGGTATTTATTAGTGGTTAGCGGTCGCTATTGCAAGATAATAGAGAACAGGAAAGGCTATGAATAAAGACAGCTCAACAAGTAATCATTTCTTTGACGCTGCAACCTTACCGTTTTCTCAAGCGTGTGAAAATAATAAGCAGCCAATACTGGAAGTCCTACAGCAAGAGTTAAAAGATTCACATCATGTATTAGAAGTTGGTTCAGGGACGGGTCAACATAGCGTTTATTTTGCACCAAGATTAGCCCATTTAACATGGCAGACCAGTGATGTATTAGCGCATCATGCCACTATTAGTGCTTGGCGTAATGCCCATCCTGCGCCCAATCTATGTGCGCCATTAGCTTTTGACTTATCTACTGATGTCGTGCCATTTAATCTCTATAATACTCAGAAGTATTATGATGCTGTATTTACCGCCAATACTTTACATATTATGTCGTGGTCTTTGGTTAGTAAGTTATTTGAATTAATCGGTGACATGCTACCTTTAAATGGTAAGTTTATCGTTTATGGACCCTTTAACGAAAAGGGCAGTTATAGCAGTGAAAGCAATCGTCAGTTTGACCATAGCTTACGGCAGCGCGATGCTAATAGTGGTATCCGTCATTTAGAAGACGTTATAGATTTAGCAAATACATATCATTTAACGTTAAGTAGGCGTTATGAGATGCCATCTAACAATCAAATATTAGTATTTGAAAAACTTTATTAACGTAAAAAGCTGAATTGATTCACTGTGATAACACTATGAATCAACTCAGCGTTGGTACGATTTTGATTGAGTAAATATCTACCTTCCTGTCTGTATCAATACTAACCCGTATTGCGTAGCCCTGCTGCCAAAGCATTGATACTACGAATTAACGCATCTTCGACAGCCAGTCTCTCATTATTTTCCAATTTATCATCACTAGCGCTATCAGGCTGGCGCATACGTTTGAGTAGCTCAATCTGAATATAGTTAATAGGATCTAAATAGGCGTTACGCCATTCCAATGAATGAGCCAATTCTTGTTGGTTTGAGAGTAAAGACGCCTGTTCTAGCAAGGAGTTGAGACCTGCGTGCGTCAGTTCATGCTCATCAATCACTGCCTGCATCACCTGCTCACGTAAGCTTTCATCTGCACATAGTTGACTGTATGCGCGGGCGATATTCATCTCGGATTTGGTAAAAGCCATTTCGATATTGCTGATAAAGACATTGAAAAAAGGCCAGTTTTTATTCATCTCTTTCATTAAATATTCGTCTTTTTTGACGCTATTTAAAGCGCTGCCCACGCCATACCAAGCGGGAAGGGTAAAGCGCGCCAATGACCAGCCAAATACCCACGGTATCGCTCGAATCGTCGATTTGCTCGGTAGTCCTTTTTTACGGTGAGCAGGACGCGAGCCAATATTGAGCAATGAAATCTCTTGTACCGGTGTAGCCTCAGAATAAAACTGATAGAAACCTTCTGTGTTATCGGTCAGATGTCGATATTGCTGTTCGCCCGCATCTGCCAAATCAGCAAACAAGGCTTCATAGCTATCGAGCTGTTTGGGTTGCTCAACAAATCGTGACGAGCTGGCTTTTAGCGCCCCCGTGATTCCCATGGTTAATTCAAACACCGCGGTATCTGGATTGGCATACTTAGCGTAAAGCACTTCGCCTTGTTCGGTGAACTTGATTTGCCCGTGTAAAGTGCCTGCAGGTTGCGCGGCAATGGCTTGATGGGTCGAGCCACCACCACGACTGACGGAACCACCACGGCCATGGAACAGGCGAGTGGTGATACCATATTGATTGGCAATATTGGTAATGGTTTGCTGGGCACTATATAACTGCCAAGCGGAGGTAATAATGCCGCCATCTTTAGAGGAGTCTGAGTAGCCAAGCATAATCTCTTGAATATTGCCTGAGCGCTCAAGTAACTGACGATACAGCGGATTATCCAACACCATTGGCATAATTTTATCGATGTTTTTTAAATCATCGATGGTTTCAAACAGCGGCGCAACCGGTAGGGCGGAAAATAAATATCCGTTCTTATCAATACCCGATAAGCCTGCAAAACGCATCAGTAGCAGCACCTCTAATAGCTGACTGGCATTGTTGGTCATCGAAATTACATAGCTACCAAAAGTATCGTCGCCGACCAGTTTGCGCAGTTTAGCGACAGAATTCATCAAAGCAAGCTGTTCATGTGTTTGCGCGCTTAAGCTGTCGGTATAAATCAGCGGTGCACCGGGCTTTTCTAGCAAGCGGGTTAGCCATTGTTGGCGCTCTGTTTCGCTGAGGGTTTTATAGTCGGGCAGATTTGAAGCGCTAGCAAAAATATCTGCAATAACTTCGCCGTGATAACCTGAATCTTGACGAATATCCAGCGCAGCCAAATGAAAGCCGCAGGTTTTAACCAAGCGAATAGTATCAAGCAGTAGGCCTTCGCCATGCGCCTTGTCATGGGTATTGACGCTTTTGCGAATAAGGCGTAAATCATCTAGCAAGGCCGTCGGGGTTGAGTAAGCCTCTTGTGCAGCCTCACTATCTGCGCCTTGGCTTTGGATATGCTGGTTGGTGGCTTTTATTTTGGCAAGAATAATGGACAGCAATCTGCGGTACGGCTCATTATTGTAATCATCGGGATTGTAGCGAAAGACTTTTTGATCGAGCTTGCTGTAGTCTTCGATACGGGCATAAATCTCTGGCGCAATATCGACGATAGTATCGCTATGAACCAGCTCACGACGCAATTTCCTGACCAACACTTGGTAATGGCGTAGCACGGTATTGGCATGCATCAATACCGCCATTTCAGTGGTTTCATGGGTGACGAATGGATTGCCATCTCTATCACCGCCAATCCAAGAGCCAAAATTAACAAAGGCTGGCAAAGGATAGTCGCTTAGCTCAGGATAGATATCGACGATAGCGTCTTTGATATTACGATATACTTTGGGAATGGCGATGAATAGGCTGGCGTCAAAATAGTGTAAGCCGTTGTTTATTTCATCATAAACCAAAGGTTTTCGGCTGCGAACTTCGTCTGATGACCACAGCAAGTCAATAGTTTCTGCCGTTTTTTGCTTAGCTTGCATAAAGGCTAGGCTACCTTCGGGATAGTCGCCCATGGCATCGGTATGCTCATAGAGGGTCTGCAAGATATTCATCGTTGTGCGTCTACGGGCTTCGGTAGGATGGGCGGTAAAAACAGGAATAAATTTAAGCTGATCAATCAGCTCTTGTATTTGCTTCGGTTCGATCTGCCGCTCACGGCATTCTAATAAGGTGCGGCGAAACGAGCCTTCCCAGCTTTGATTGGACTCGGCACGCATAATACGGCGCTGCTCACGCAAGTAGTTTTCTTCGGTTAAATTGGCGAGGAAAAAGTAAATAGAGAATGCTCGAATGACGTTTTTTAAGGTTTGATTGTCTAACGAGGCGATAAGGTCTATAAGTTGTTGTTTTTTCTCTTTGTTATGCTCGCGGCGCTCCTGAATAAAGCCTTTACGCAAGGTTTCGATAGTACGTAATGTTTCTTCCCCAGACTGACGAGAAATGGCCTCACCTAAAAACGAGCCTAACAATCTAACCCGCGCACGCAATACGTCGTTCTTCAATAACATAACTGGCTTCCTTGCCTTTTAATAGGCGCTTTTATTCATAATTGCTTTTATAAATAAGCTAAACTGAGTGATAAATAAGGTTGGATTTTCATATGAAATATGAATTAAGGTAATTTATATTTATCGGCTAAAAAATCTAAATAGCGCTGCCAAGAGCGCTGATCAGCGCGGGCATCGTATTTATCGCTGCCGAACACGCTAAAGGCATGGGGCGCGCCACTATATGTCACCATCTCATGCGTCACTTTCGCCGCTTCTAACGTCTTACCCAAAGTCGCAAAGCTCTCTAGAGAGACAGATTCATCAGCAGAGCCGTGGAATACTAAAACTTCTCCAGTCGTCTTGGCATAATTTTGACCTATCGGCATATCAAAAGCGCCATGAAAAGGTGCAAATGCTTTTTGCGGGAAGCCTGAACGCGCTAGCTCCAGCGCAACGGTACCGCCGAAACAATATCCCATTGTAACGCCTTCACGCACGTTATTGCCCTGCAACTGTCCTGCATTCAATGCACCTTGCAGTAAGCGGCGCATTTTGCTGCGATCGTCATACAGCTCTCCGGTTAAGCGTTTATTATCTTCAATATTCGTCGGGCGAATGCCTTGCCCAAACATATCTGCCGCCAATACATTATAGCCTTCGGCCGCTAACATGTCAGCGCGTTTGCGCTCATAGTCCGTGAGTCCATCCCAATCATGAATGAGTAAGATAAATGGCGCATTAGCTTTGTCGGCTTTGGCGTAATAGCCTTCATAGGGTTGGTTGTCTACCGTATAAGTAACATTTTTAGTGGTAATGGCGGCAGCTGTTTGGCTAAAAGTGAGCGCCATTAAAACCAGTGAAGTTGTAAGCATTAATGAGCGGTAACGGCTTTTAGATGGAGGGAAGGATAATAAATTAGCTGTGGTCAACGATTTCATTAACATAATAGATAGCCTCATTGTTTTGTGAAAAACGATAAATAGGTGGCTAAAAATCATGTCCATTTATTTACCATTGAGAGTCAATTCTTTATTTATAAAAGCATACCTTAAAGAATCTCTATATTACAACAACCGATTATTAATAAGCTGAAGATTTAAAAGATGGATATTTTAAAGGTCGTTACTTTAACCAAATATCAACACGCTTACCGATATATGTGACATACCTAGGGCAAATTTTAAGTAATATAATTGATGAGCTTATCAATGCTGTAATGCCTCAACAGGTAAATGTGTAAAAGCTTTCTCATCTATTAAGAAATAATCGCGCTAAGCACAGAAAATTAAACGACATATGAAGTCGAAGCTAGCTCTAAGGATATAAAAACTGTGTTAGTACCTATTTGATGGGCTGTCTGTAGTCCATTTTACTCATTAGCTAGGATATTTTATGAATAAGAATATTGATCATACCGACCCCGCTAAAAATATGAATACCGAACGCGGCAATGGCGGTGAAACTCACCAACGTGCTAATGGCGAAACTAAAGCCATGACAACCCAGCAAGGCGTTGTCATTTCCGACAATCAAAACTCCCTTAAGGTTGGCGCTCGTGGCCCGACGCTATTAGAAGATTTTGTCTTACGCGAAAAGATTAATCACTTTGATCATGAGCGTATTCCAGAACGTATCGTCCATGCGCGCGGTAGTGCCGCCCATGGTTATTTTGAGCTGACCGAATCGTTAGAAGAATTTACCACCGCTAAGATTTTAACCGAAACAGGCAAACAGACCCCGTTATTTGCCCGTTTTTCTACGGTTGCTGGTAATAAAGGCTCAAAAGATACACCGCGTGATGTGCGTGGCTTTGCGGTGAAAATTTATACTGAAGAAGGCAATTGGGATATCGTCGGTAATAATATGCCGATTTTCTTTATTCAAGATGCGATGAAATTCCCTGATTTGGTTCATGCGGTTAAACCAGAGCCTGATCGTGGCTTCCCGCAAGCGGCTTCTGCCCATGATACCTTTTGGGATTTTGTCTCGCTTAGCCCTGAGACCATGCACAACGTCATTTGGCTGATGAGTGATCGTGCTTTGCCTCGTAGTTTGGGGATGATGGAAGGCTTTGGTATCCATAGCTATCGCTTTATTAATAAAGATGGTAAAAGCACCTTTGTACGTTTTCATTGGAAGCCAGTACTAGGCGTACAGTCGACCACATGGGATGAAGCGGTTAAAATCTCTGGCGCGGATCCTGATTATCATCGTCGAGATTTATTTGAATCGATTAATAATGGCGACTATCCCGAGTGGGAATTTGGCGTACAGCTATTTACTGAAGAAGAAGCCAATGCGTTTCCGTTTGATCACTTAGATGCGACTAAACTGATTCCAGAAGAGACGGTGCCGGTACGCATCGTGGGTAAAATGGTGTTAAATCGCTATCCAGATAACTTCTTTGCCGAAACGGAACAAGTGGCGTTCTGCCCATCGCATCTGCCACCGGGCATCGACTTTAGTAATGACCCATTACTGCAAGGTCGCTTGTTTAGTTATTTAGATACGCAGCTGTCGCGTTTGGGCTCACCGAATTTTGCGCAAATTCCAATTAACGCGCCAAAGTGTCCGTTTGCTAACAATCAGCAAGATGGTCATATGCAAATGCATGTCCCAAAAACTCGCGTGTTATATGAGCCACAAAGTCTTGATCCAACAAGGCCACGCGAAAGTATTAAGAAAGGCTTTGAGTCGTTCCATGAGCAGCTAGATGATGGCGTCAAAGGTCGCGTGCGCGCTGAAAGTTTTGCGGACCATTATAGCCAGCCGCGCATGTTCTACCTTAGCCAAACGCCAACTGAGCAAGCACACATTGCTTCAGCATATGCCTTTGAGCTTGGCAAAGTAGATACGGCGCATGTACGTACGCGTATGCTCGGGCATTTACGTAATATTGATGAAGACTTGGCAAAACGTGTCGCAACAGCATTGGGTATGGACTTGCCAGAAGCGGCAGAGCCTGCAGCGCCGATACAAGATATGGCGACTTCTGAGAAGTTACAAACGATTGGCTTGACGCCTAAAACGCTAAAAAGTCGCTTAATTGGCATTTTAGTCGCCGAAGGCTCAAAACACAGTGAGATTAAGAAGTTTGAAGAGGCCGCGAAAGCGGAGGGCGCTCGGGTGAAAATCGTCGCGCCAAGTAAAGAGGTAATCTTGGACGACGATACTCGCATACAAGCTGATGAGCGCGTTGCAGGTGGTCCGTCAGTGATGTTTGACGCGGTGGTCAGTATCATTATGCCTGATCAAGCTAAGCAACTTGCTAAAGACAGTGCCACCCTCGATTGGTTTACGGACGCCTACGCGCACTGTAAAGCCATTGCTTATTGCGGGGCAACCGATGAGTTTATCTTAAGTAAATTACCAATCGAGAAAGATGCTTTTGTCACACCACTGGCGGAATTGGATACCTTTATCGAAAATGCTAAGTCTCGCTTGTGGGAACGTGAGCCAAAAGTCCGTGACTTGGCATAACGCTTTATAAAAGCTATCTATCGAGAAAGTTAGCTATTTTCATTTAAATGATTAAAAAAACTCAGCTTAAGGGCTGGGTTTTTTTGTTTATGAACTAAGTGTAAAAGCCAATAAATGCTTGATAAACGCCTAAATACTAAAGCTTAGCCACAAGCGTTCACTGAATATCACTCATAAAACAATACTGAGCGTTATAATGACAAATCATATTGTTTAGAGCGTGTTGAAAAAAGGCTGCGCTTTTATATATAAATGATGTTTATAAATAGCTAGGCTAAAGGTTATATCAAAATAAAGGAATATTATGAGCTTAATAGATATCGTTGCGATAGAGGGATATATTCAGACAACGTATATGGCGGTTTATCCTGACAAGTTGCTATTGCTAGATTCAGGATGTCGATGTGATGTAGATAAAATTTTAGCGTATATTACCGATAATCTAAAACGTCCGGTCCAGCAACTTAAGACAGTCATGGTCACGCATATGCATCCTGATCATGCTGGCGGTGCTGAACTTTTAAAACAAAAAACAGGCTGTCAAATCGTCACCGCTATGTCTGACAAGCCTTGGTATCATGGTATTTTGGGAAGATTCGCCCATCTAAATGATTTGGGATTGACTTATTATGTGGCCAATCGACAAGGTAAGTCGGTTACCAATGTCTGGTACAACCCCATTGTAAAAGCAGATGTCAACGTTCAGGATGGTGACCCTGTGCCAAACTTTGAAGATTGGATCGTCTTGGAGACACCAGGGCATACGGATCGAGACTTGTCTTTATGGCATCCACAAAGCAAGCAGGCGTATACTGCCGATTTGATATTAATCATCAAAAACAGATTTGTCTCACCTTATTTAATTACCTTGCCTGACGCTTACCGTGCATCATTGGCCAAGGTGAAAGCACTGCAACCAGATACTTTATTACTGGCACATGATAAAAGGGTTAAGCTCAGTGATGAAGACTTTGAAAAATTGATAGAACGTACACCGAATGAACCACGAGAAACAACCTTAAAACATGGTTTTAAACTCATGCTTGCACAAGTTAAGTTTGCTCGTAGAAGAGTGAATACGCCTTAGTGAAATAAGTGTTAGATAATATCGGCAAAAAAAAGCCCAATCATTAAATGATTGGGCTTTCCTAAATATGGTGGGCCGACCGCGACTCGAACGCGGGACCAATTG
>NZ_JBXWIV010000020.1:0-40799 GCF_058197955.1 Janibacter sp. CoH_79_TC_3 | reverse complement strand
ATTAAAAGTCAACTGCTCTACCAACTGAGCTATCGGCCCTGAAGAGTGTATAAAAAAAGCACTGCTTTTTTAACTCTGCAAGAGAATTTACATTTTCGTAAATTCTGTGAAGCTTTCTAAAAGAGAACTTCTTAAACTTTCTAACTTATTACGCTACTACCGGATAGGGTAGCATACATGATAAGGATAATACTAAAGATGGTGGGCCGACCGCGACTCGAACGCGGGACCAATTGATTAAAAGTCAACTGCTCTACCAACTGAGCTATCGGCCCTGAAGAGTGTATAAAAAAAGCACTGCTTTTTTAACTCTACAAGAGAATCTTACTTATTAGGTAAAATTCTTAAAGCTTCATTTCTTTATCTATTCATGAATCAATATCAAAAGAGACAATAAGCTTGTTTACCCGTTTAGATTATTTGTATCTCTAAACGTGAGAGCACATTATATATATAATTATGACAATTACAACCCCGAATGTTGAAAAAAGTGCAAATCCATGTGAATTAATCCTATTTTTTTAAATTTAAGGCTTAATGGGTTTAGAGATATCCCAAAATCCTAGCAATTAGATGTTTTGAAGCGTAAGTTTTAAACACTTGGACTTAAACGCGGTATTCATTAATGCACTCAAAATGTTTTAATCTCTAGACAGTGCTTCTACTGGATCTAGTTTGGCGGCGTTGCGTGCCGGCAAAAAGCCAAATACAACCCCAATAAGCGTTGAGCAGACAAAGGCGGCAATAATAGAGGTTGATGAGTAAATGACTTTGAAACTATCGCCGCCGACACGGTTAATCAGCTCACCAATCGCAAATGCCATGCCTATACCCAATAGTCCGCCTAAAATACAGACCAAAACGGCTTCAATCAGAAACTGCTGCATGATATCGCTTTGACGCGCACCGACGGCCATACGTACGCCAATCTCATTGGTGCGCTCGGTCACTGATACCAGCATGATGTTCATGACGCCAATCCCACCAACGATTAATGAGATAACAGCAACCGATGAGATAAGTAGCGTCATCGTGCCTGTGGTTGATTCAATGGTCTGACGAATAGAGTCTGAGTTAATAATATTAAAATCATCTTTACCATGGCGACCTTCTATTATGTCGGAAATAGCTGACTCGGCTACACTAGATGAGACACTATCATCTAACAGTGCTATAAAACTATCAATATTTGCACTACCAGTTATACGTGACATCACAGTGGTATAAGGCATATATATGGCGGGTGTCGTGCTACTTGGTCCAAAGCCACTGTCGCTGGCTTCAAGGACGCCAACCACGCGTCCAGGCACACTACCGATGAGTATGACTTCTCCGATAGGGTTATCTATATCTGCAAAAAAAGCACTCTTGGCATTGTCATCGATAATAATATCTTGACTGCGAAGGTCGATACTTTGCGAATCGAAACCTTGACCTAATGCCAGCGTCTTACCAGTGACCTCTAGATAATACTCACCAACACCATTGATGGTCGAGTCTTCCTGCACGCTGCCATAGCGTACACTAGAGCTGGTATTGACTTGAGGGCTTACATTGGTCACATACGGTTGACTGCTGACCGCTTCTGCATCTTCTGGTGTGAGGTTGTCGTCATTATATTTACGTCGCGGGTCGCCTCTAGGGTAGCCGTCATTGACTGTGATGGTATTGGTGCCCAGTGAGCTAATATTTGCGAGAATTTGCTGCTGAGAGCCTTGACCAAGACCAACGATAGACACAACCGCAGCGATACCGATGATAATGCCTAACATGGTCAGCAAGGTGCGCATCTTGTGTGCAGCCATGGCAAGTAAGGACATCTTAAAAGCTTCGAGCAAACGATCCACAAAACTTCCAAAGGCACTTTTACGATGTCCACCAAGTATAGATTCTGGGTGTTGATTTGTAGGTTTATAATGCTCAGTTTTATAATCAGCAATGACATAGCCATCTTTTAACTCAATAACCCGTTCGGCTTGGGCCGCAAGTTTGGGATCATGAGTGACCATGATAATAGTATGACCTTTAGCATTTAGATCATGTAGGATGGCCATGACATCTTCGCCAGATTTACTATCTAGCGCGCCAGTTGGCTCATCAGCTAAGATAACATCGCCACCATTCATAAGGGCACGAGCAACAGATACACGCTGCTGTTGGCCACCTGAGAGCTGACTGGGTCGATTGTTTACCTTTTCACCAAGGCCTAGATCGGTCAAGAGTTTTTCGGCACGGTTAATTCGTGCCTCGGTATTCATGCCCGCATACACGGCAGGGACGGCGACGTTGTCTTTGGCACTGATATCGCCAAGTAGGTGGTAGCGCTGAAAAATAAAGCCAAAATGTTCTCGGCGTAACTCAGCCAGTTCATCTGCCTCTAGTTTGTTTGCTGATTGACCATAAATCTTATATTCACCTGCTGTCGCCTGATCTAAGCAACCCAAGATATTCATCAAGGTTGATTTACCTGAGCCGGATTGCCCAATGATAGCGACCATTTCACCTTGATGAATGGTCAAATTGATATCATGCAATACGCGAATAGTTTGCTCGCCGGCAGCAAACTCTCGAATAATACCCGACAGCTCCATAATGGGCTTGTCAGCGGTAGATGTAGTGTTATTCGGTGAGTTGGTTTCTATCGAAGCGCTAGTGCTGTCGGTCGGCTGTTTAGCAGATTGAGATATAGTCATAGCAATGTCTTTAATCAAAGATAGTGAGTGTCGTGATGAAAGGGCTAATATTTTTAAGCCCTTTTATCGTTAACATAGTCAAAGAATTAGTTACCTCCTTGGAGTAGCACCAGGTATACGAGTACGACCACCACCGTTACCTGAAGCGTTGGCACTACCTTCGCCGATGATAACCTGCTCACCTTCTTTCAAGCCACTTAAAATCTGCGCATTTACTCGATTATCAATTCCTACTTCTACTGTACGAGGCTCTACGGTACCGTCATCACTTAGTACGCGTACAACCTTGCTGGTTTTTGCTTGACCTTCAGTTTGATTTTTCGCGGGTCTTTCTTTTACTGCCGCTGATGGCACAAGTAGCGCATCTTTGGCTTGGTCAATGATGATATAAATCTGCGCGGTCATATCAATTCGGAACAAGCGGTCAGGGTTCGGTACTTCTACGTAGCCGACATAATAGATAGCAGCGTCCGTTGAGCTGGTACTACTGATTTGCTCTGGAGCAGGCTCGATAGCAGTCAACGTCGCATCATATTTTTGGTCGGGATTGCCAATTATATTAAAATAGACTGGCAAGCCTGCTTTGACGTTAATGACGTCGGCTTCAGAGATTTGCGCATTGATACGCACGGTGGATAAATCGGCTAAGGTGACGATGGTTGGTGCGGTTTGATTGGCATTGACGGTCGACCCTTGCTCAGTGGTCACCGATACCACCGTCCCTGATATGGGTGCACGAATGGTGGTATAGCTTAAATCTTCCTGCGCGGTACTGACGTTGGTCTGAGATTTGCGCAACGCGGCTTGCTGGCTATTGATATTCGCTTCGGTGGTAGCAATCGCCGCTTTTGCCGTCTCGATGGCAGCTCGGGCGTTAGCAACCGATGCCTGAGCGGTAGCAACCTTTGTCGCTTGCGTATCATAATCCTGCTGCGATATCGCATCGATAGCCAATAAGCCTTGTAGGCGCGAGAAATCTGCTTGTGCTTGTTTGAGCTCAGCTTGACGGCTGGCAAGATCGGCATAGGCACTTTTTAGACTTGCCTGACGGCTTAGCGACTCGGCACGGGCACTTTGTAGCGCCGCTTCACTTTGCTCAAGGCTCGCTTGCTCATTGCTTAAATTATTCTTCTGCGTCACCTGATCAATCTGCGCAATTAAATCGCCTTTTTTGACTTCATCACCGACGTCAACAAACAGCCGCGTCACCTCACCCGATACCTGCGCACCAACATCGACGGTATTCAACGCTTTTACTTTACCGGATGCCATGACGTTATTTTCGATATCGCCAATCTCAGCCGTCGCTGTTAGATAGTTGGGTGTGGTTTCTTTTGGCTTTAGGGTTTTGTAGGCTAAAAACCCTAAAGCGATGATGACGAGGGCAATAACGCCCCATTTAATAGCAGACTTCTTGCTCATTTTGCGCATGACAACAATCCAATCACAGTTAAATCAAGTGTAGCTATGATAGAGGCTTGATGGACAAAAGGGAATGGCAATTAGTTTGCGAAACGTTAAGAGGAAAAATCGCGACGGTAATAAATGTTAAATTTTAGACAAAAAATGACCCTACAGAGAGGGTTAAATAATGAAACGTGATGTTTTATCGTTAATGAATTATTGTGCTTTAAACAAACGTTGCCCTGATAGCTCAAGTGCTGCTTGTAATAATAACTCCCATGCTGGCTGGCGCACCAAGCCCTTAATTGCTTGGTCACATTTATAAAGCAGAGCTGGCCAAGTTGCAGTTTGTACTTTTAAGTGGCGTCGGCAGGCTTGTTGGTATAAGCCTTGCTTGCTACGCCAAATGCCAAGGGCTTGCGGATCTTGTCCATTCATTAACTGCATAATCTGCCGCATATCTTTACTGATTGCCCATAAAACCAAAGTTGTTGGCTCATCAGTCGCTTTCAGCTGAAAAATGATTTTAGCAACTTGGGCGCTATTGCCAGCAAGCATCGCATCGGATAAATCAAATACACTGAACTGGGCATCGCTGACCAATGCTGCTTGTAGATCATTAATATCTAATGCCACGTTTGTCACAGGCTGGCTTGAGGTGCTTGCAGAATTAGCATTTGTGATATCAACCTCGGCCATCAATTGCGGCGCAAATAAATACGATAACCGCCACAAGGTTTGATACGCACTGAGCAGATGGTGTTCGGTATGTGACATCAGCAGCTGCCAAGCTTCTTGCGATAATGTTAAGCCAAACTGCTGGGCTTGTATCTGCAATAACTGCTGGCGCTGCTGCTCGTTATACAAATTGCAATCGATAACGTGACCATATTGCGCAAATGGCGTAAACCATTTGCTGGTCTGCGCGCGTTTGTCTTGCTTTGGCGTCAACCATAATAAGCTATGGCTATGCGCTCCTGTCTGCGCATCGACGGCAAAACGTTCGAGCTCGGCAATAACGGCTTTATCAGGTTTATGATTGCCAGTCACGATAAGCGCACTCGCATCATCGAATAAAGACTGACTGCCAAGCTCTGATAAGACCTCTTGCCAGCTCTTAACTGACACCAGCTCGATACGCTTAATGGCGTAATTCTGCGCGCGCCAATGCGGACGCAGCGCATCGATAAGCCATTGACTGAGCAACGGCTCATCACCGTGCGCCAGCCACAAGCCCGCTACTGCAACGGATGGTCGTAGTAGTTTTGGATAAGCTTGTATAAAGGTGTCTTGCATAGAGAGAATGACACAAGGTTATGAATAGGGGAGTAAAGCTGCCATTATTTAAAAAAGTACTTTAGAAAAAGAGCCATTTAAATAAAGGCAACTTTAACAAAGGTGTTATTAAAAACAGCAACATTAAGAACTCGGTACGATAACGGCGGTGGATACTGAGCCTTTACCATTTTCCTTAGCGGCACTGTTAGGCGCGACTTTAGGCAGTGCAATCGCCACATATTGGTCGGTAATTCGGCGCGCTAAGCTATCGTAAAGCCAATCACGAATTTGGTCGCCCTGCTGATCATCGGTACTCACCGACGCTTCGTTATATTGGTAGCTACGCTCAACTTGGATAGGGTTGGTAAGCGTCACAGGTTTGCCATTTTCCACACTTTGATAGCTGACATCTGCTGATATCACCAAGCGAATTTCTGTCAATACGCCAACCAGCTCATAACGCTTAAAACGTATATTATTAACGGCAATAGTAGAGATGGTTTCAGCACCCAGTTTTTGGTTATTGCTAGCCACATCAGCTAAAGTCATGTTATCAATAACCTCGACACCTAGTGATTGTAGGCGTCTGGTCAGTGGACGTTTCAACGGAAATGAGGTGCGATTGTCTTCGATAATCACCGCTGTCTTAGCAACATCAAATAACATCGATGCATCATAGCCGCGTAGCTGAAAACCGCAACCACTGAGACTGGCACCTGCTCCCAAAACTGCGAACATTGGCAAGGCAGTCAGTAGCGCTGTTGCTAGTTTTTGGACGCCTGATTTATGAGTCATGGTGCTTTTTCCATCTGATTTTGCTTGATGTGCCTGCAAAGCTTGGTATTTATACGACATAATCGCTATCCTTATTTTTATAAGAAGACCTCAAACGCAATTTCTAACAATGCTTGTTTTAAAAACCCTAGGTTTGAAAACGCTGCCTGTAAGATCACAACGTCTAAAAACCCAGTATTTGAAAACTTAATGTTGAAAAGGTCTAGCCTGCAACCACAATATTAACCAGTTTATTCGGTACGACGATTTCTTTTTTAATATCACCAGTAAGGAATTTTGCCACGCCTTCAAGTGCTTTTGCTTGCGCTTTTAGCTGCTCAGGGTCGCTATTAGGAGCGACATCCATTTTACCGCGCATTTTACCGTTAACCTGCACCACCATGGTAATTAGGTCTTGCACTAAAGCGCTTGTATCGACTTCTGGGTAGCTTAGGGTAACGGTATCCATTCCTAGTTGCTCAAGCAAATGCTCACCAATGTGCGGCGCGTATACCGATAGAATAATCAATAAATCAATCAATGCTTCATGCTGTACTTGCAGATCTTGCTCACTGCTAGCTTTAAAGTTACTCAGCTCATTGGCAAGTTCCATCAGGCTGGAAACTGGCGTATTAAGTGCTAAGCGTTTACCCAAGTCACTATCAATCTTGCCGATAGTTTCATGGGTCTTACGGCGTAAGGCTTTGGCTTCTTTGCTTAAGTTATCGGTATTTAAGGCGTTATTATTGAGCGTACTATTATTAAGCTCATCAATGCTTAAGTTGGCAGCAGCCAGTGCTTGCATATGCTCAGAAGCAATACGCCATACTTTTTTCACAAAGTTATAAGGGCCTTTTAGCGCATCGTCTGACCATTCAAGAGTTTGGTCAGCAGGTGCAGTAAATAGGGTATATAAACGAACGGTATCCGCGCCATATTTGTCAATGGTAATTTGCGGGTCAACGCCATTATTTTTTGACTTTGACATTTTTTCTATTTTACCAATCGTCACTGGCTGACCGTCTGATTTTAAAATGGCTTTAATCGGTTGACCGCGCTCGTTAAAATCAATATCGATGTCTTCGGTGAAATAATAAGTGGTACTGCCATCGGCATTGACGCGGTAGAATGTACCGGCAAGTACCATACCTTGGGTCATCAAATTGGCAAATGGCTCATCGCCTGATACCAGGCCTTCATCGCGCATGAGCTTATGGAAAAAGCGGGCATAAAGTAGATGCATAACCGCATGTTCGACACCGCCGATATATTGGTCGACAGGCAGCCATTTACTGGCAGCAGATTTATTGACCATGTTGGTCGTATCATGTGGGCTAGCAAAGCGCGCATAGTACCAGCTTGATTCCACAAAGGTATCAAAGGTATCGGTTTCGCGCTCAGCAGGATTGCCACATTTAGGACAAGTGGTATTGACAAATTCTGGGATGTTTTTTAGCGGATTACCGCGACCATCAGGGACGACGTTAGTTGGTAGGATAACTGGTAAGTCCTGCTCTTCAACCGGCACCGTACCGCAATGCTCACAGTTGACCATTGGGATAGGGCAGCCCCAATAGCGCTGGCGAGAGACGCCCCAATCACGTAGACGGTATTGAATTTTTTTCTTAGCCAATTCTTGTGGTTCAAGTTTGGTTAGCATCGCTGCAAACGCTTGCTCAAAATCCATACCATCAAACTCACCTGAATTGACTAAGGTATTGCGTTCGGTATAGGCACGATTACTTTCCGTGTTACTTGCTTCGGCATCAGCTTCTACAGCATCGAAATAGCCAGCAGGGATGTCAATCACTTGCTTGATAGGCAAATTGTACTTAGTTGCAAACTCATAATCACGCTCATCATGGGCTGGTACTGCCATGACCGCGCCTGAGCCATAGCTCATGAGTACATAGTTGGCAACCCATACTGGCACTTCTTCACCAGTGAGTGGATGAGTGACGGTAAGACCGGTATCCATACCAATTTTTTCGGCTTTGGCCAAATCCGCTTCAGCAACTGAACCTTTTTTGCACAGCGCATTAAACTGGGCAATAGCGTCGTCATTTTCAGCGGCATATTGTGCCAATGAATGCTCAGCGGCAACGGCGACATAGGTGACGCCCATTAAAGTATCTGGACGCGTAGTGAATACATCTAAGGTACTGGTTTCGCCAGCAAGCTCATAAGGGAAATGAACTTCCATACCGGCACTACGACCAATCCAGTTACGCTGCATAGTCAGTACTTCAGAGGGCCAGTGACCTTCTAACTGGTCTAAATCATCAAGCAGCTCATCGGCATAATCGGTGATGTTAAAGTAATACATTGGAATATCGCGCTTTTCGACCGCCGCGCCACTACGCCAGCCTTTACCGTCAATAACTTGCTCATTGGCTAACACGGTATTGTCGACCGGATCCCAGTTAACGGTGGCAAGTTTTTTATAAACCAAGCCTTTTTTGTATAACTGCAAAAATAACCACTGCTCCCACTGATAATACTCAGGGCTACAAGTGGCAAATTCACGTGACCAGTCAATAGACAAACCAAGCAGTTTTAGCTGCGCGCGCATGCTGTCAATATTAGCAAACGTCCATTCAGCAGGAGGTGTTTGATTGGCAATTGCGGCGTTTTCAGCTGGCAAGCCAAAACCATCCCAACCCATTGGTTGCATCACTTCGTAGCCTTTGAGGCGATAATAACGGCTCAGTACATCAGAGATCGTATAGTTACGCACGTGACCCATATGCAGCTTACCGCTTGGGTAAGGGAACATCGACAGCATATAACGGCTTGGCTTATCGCTTGGCTCATTGCTCACTTCAAAGCGCTTGTCAGTTGCCCATTTGGCTTGCTGCGCGGCTTCGATGAGTTGCGGCTGATACTGGGCGTTGTCGATAGAAGTATTATTGGTATGGGTAGTATTAGCAGTTTCTGCTGTCACGGCGTTGCTCATAGTTGGCTCGGAATAGGTTGTTACAGATAAATTGGGTAAAATTTTATAATGCCATAGCATAGCGTAATTTGGCGAAAATTGCGATTGATTGTGAGGTTGTTATAGTCGAGAATAGTTGATTAATCGTTATAAACAGATGATATTCCTATCAACTATAAAGTAGATAAAACATGAGTGAAATTATTCTCAAGCAACCAGTCAGCTTACTTAACCGTAACGTCAAATTTGATTTGAAAGCTTTTTTTATTCAAGCATCGTCCACTGTAGCAGGCACTGCAATTCAAGTTGCTACCGTAAATCCTATTGGAGCATTGACAATCATCATATATTAAGTCAAGAGAATCTATTAAATGAATCCAATCTTCTTCTCATATTCGATGGTTTGGATGAACTGTCAATGCAAGGTGCCAACTCGAAAGAGGTGGCAAACAATTTCACAGAAGAATTGAAAGAAGTGTTGAGGGAAAAGAGGAGTTTGAACTGGAAAGCAATTGTTACAGGTCGTGAATTATCTATACAACAGCAAAAAAATAAATTAAAAAAGCAGAAAACGATTTTATATTTATTACCATATTTTATTAACGAAGATGATAGGGATGGGTTTGATGATCCTGATAATTTATTATTAAAAGATCAACGTAACGAATGGTGGTAGAGTTTTGGTGAGCTGAAAGGTCAGGGGTATGACGGAT
This sequence comes from Janibacter sp. CoH_79_TC_3, assembly GCF_058197955.1. NCBI lineage: Bacteria > Bacillati > Actinomycetota > Actinomycetes > Micrococcales > Intrasporangiaceae > Janibacter > Janibacter sp. CoH_79_TC_3. The sequence goes on along the minus strand of NZ_JBXWIV010000020.1, from coordinate 31,002 downwards.
TACCCGAGATACTAGCAACTGAACATTTAGAACCTATAACGAAGGAACCTTTGCTTAACTATCTTTTGTCGTTAAGTTATCTACGACAGGATATAAAATTTACATCAGATACTAACCTTAATCAGATATATGCAGATTTACTAGATTCAGTACATGAACGAAAATATACAGGTAGCCGTACTCATACTGGAATAAATAATCTTGAGAAAAATAATTTTATACGAATTCTCGAAGAAATTGCTTTAGTAGTTTGGCATGAAAATGGTCGTACTGCTAGCATTGATAGGATTATGGAACGATGTAAAGAGGCTAATATTGCAAGCTATTTTGATGAATTTAAAGGTGATGCGGAGTCAGGCGTTATTCGGTTACTAATGGCGTTTTATTTTAGAGAGTTTGATGGTAGTCAAGGAGATAAAACATTTGAGTTTACTCATAAAAGTTTTGGTGAGTATCTGACAGCAAAGCGAATAATGCTAGAATTAGACATAATGTTAGATGAAGTCGAACGTGGAAGAAGTCGTGCAGGTTCAGGCTGGACAGTAGAGTATGCATTTGAAAAATGGATAAAAATTTGTGGTGCCCAATATATCTCCTATGAGTTAAATCGATTTATAGGTGGTGAGCTTAAAATAATGATGTTAAAACAGAACGGACTAGAAAAAGTAAAAAAATATCAGAGTTTAATGATCGAATTAATACAAATGTCAGTAAATGGACAATCGCCTATAAAAAACCTTAGTTTAAGCTCTTTTAAAGAGGATTTAACATATAGCAATATAGCTGAAATTGATATGTTAATAATACATTCACTATGTGCCAGATATACTAATGATGTAATTAAAAACGTTAAATATAATGATGAAAAAGCCTTTGATAGCTGGATACATAGGCTAGATTATAATATTGACGGGCAATTTAATCATTTAGATCTTAGAAAGTGTGACTTAAGAAATATATTCTTAGGTTGTAATTTTGACTCCACAATACTAGATGATGGTAACTCGCTTTTTTCCTCCTTTTTTATGTCGACATTTAAAAATGCAAGTCTTAAAAATGCCAAACTATATGTTACTAACTTTGAAAATGTAGACTTTGAAGGTGCAAATTTTGAAAACGCAAAACTTGTAGAGTCTTCCTTGAAAGGTGCTAATATAAAAAATGTTTGTCTTTCAGGTGCTAACTTAGAAAGAACGAATTTTACTAAAGTCCAAGCTGAAGGCGCGGACTTCATGATTGCCAACCTTGAGGATGCTAATTTGAATGAAGCAAATTTTACGAATGCTAATTTCGTAGGTGCTAATTTTAAAAATGCTAATCTTAATGGCACCGATTTCACTAATGCAAACCTTGAAAATGCGAACTTTGAATGCACTAACCATGAGGATGCTATTTTCATTGGATCAAATTTAAAAGGTACTATTTTAGAAAATATATACATATCAGAAGAGAAATTAGAGGAAGAAAAATGACCATCACTATCTACGGCATCAAATCATGCAGTACGATGAAAAAAGCCTTTACTAAACTTGATGAGCTAGGCGTCAGCTATGATTTTCATGATTATAAGAAACAAGGCATTGATAAAGCAACGCTACAGTATTGGGTTAACCAGCTTGGTATCGATAAAGTACTGAATAAGCGCGGAACAACATGGCGCAAGCTGACTGACGAGCAGAAGCAAGCCGCTGATAATAACGTCAATAACGCCATAGATTTGCTGGTAGAAAACACCAGTATGATCAAGCGTCCGATAGTTGAAGGTGAGCGGACAGATAACAATCAGCCGATACTATTATGCGGTTTTAATGAAGCTGAGTTTGAGGCGGCTTTTTATAAATAAACCGTTCTCATAAAAACGCTATCAGTTTGGCACATTATAAATTATTATTAGAATTAAGTTTGCCAGTTTATAATGTTCAAGGACGAGGAGAGGGTTATGAAGAAATTAATATTGATTGCTGCGCTTGCCGTTGCACCATTGATGGTTACAACCGTACAAGCAGCAGACACATCTACCAAGATTACCTTTGCTAAAGACAGCTATTGTGGTAATTTTAGTGGTAACCTTAAAAACGGCAAAGTATTTCGTTTATGGTTACTGTCCGATCAAAACTTAGTGATTCGTAACGTCGGTGACGACCAAATTAATGTCGCTTATGTCTCAGGACCAAATGGTCGCTTAAACGGCGATCGCTACGAAAATGAAAACTCTTATATCACCCAGCGCAAAGGCAATCACCATATGAAGGTGTATGGTAATAGTAGCCATAGTAATGTGGAGTTTTGCGCTTATTAAACGCTTCTAAGTTAAGCAGCTTTGATAAATAAAAAGCCCAAACTTAAATGTTAAGCTCGGGCTTTTTTATATGAAAAATTACCACAGCTCGCTAGCTCATTGACGAATCCAAATCACGGCTAATCAAGGTGCCGACGCCTTCGTTGGTGAAAATCTCTAACAGCGTGGCATGCGGCACGCGACCATCGACAATAACCGCACTTTTTACGCCGCTACGTACCGCATCAAGTGCGCATTGAATCTTAGGAATCATACCGCCCGAGATAATACCATCTGCAATCAAACCATCAACTGTCTTTGGCGTCAATCCAGTCACGACTTCACCATCACGACCCAATACCCCTTTGATATTGGTCAGTAGCATAAGCTTTTCTGCTTGTAAAAACTCTGCGACTTTACCCGCAACCAAATCGGCGTTGATATTATAAGTATTGCCTTCTTCATCGACACCAAGAGGGGCGATAACGGGAATGAAATCAGAGCCAATCAGCATATTAATCACGTCTTTATTAACGCTGACCACATCACCGACAAAGCCCAAATCAACGGGAACCGCTATACCATCAGCGCCGATTTTTTCCATCATTAACTTTTTAGCTAGGATTAAATTAGCATCTTTACCGGTCAGACCAATGGCGCGTCCACCGTGCTTATTGATTAAGCTGACGATAGATTTATTGACGCTACCGCCGAGCACCATCTCAACGATATCCATGGTGCTTTTGTCAGTCACGCGCATGCCGTCGATACGATCAGATTGACGACCAAGCTCTTTTAACAAGTTATCTACTTGTGGACCACCGCCGTGTACAACTACGGGATGCATGCCGACGGTTTTTAATAAGACGATATCACGGGCAAAGGAGCTCTCAAGCGCAGGGTCGGTCATAGCATTGCCGCCGTATTTGACTACAATGAGCTTATCAACAAAGCGTTGAATATAAGGCAGCGCCGTGGTTAATACTTCTGCGGTAATTTTGGCTTCATCCAAATTAAGCGTCATGACAAGCTCCTAAAAGACAGGGTTTAGCGGTTGATTGATTGAGAGTTTTTGTTTCTTGCTAGTATTCTCGAATAATGCGCTTTCTAATTAGATGTTCTCTAATAAAAAAAAGGTAAAAAATCAGTTAAATAATAGCTATTCAGCAACGATAGATAGTATTTGAGTGACTAAATGCTCGTCAAATGGGCGGCATAAAGCGGCGAACCTCGTTTGAATTTCGATAAGATCATCGATACTATCACCGGCAAAGCGCACGGTCAGATTTTGACTGGTATTTGATTGACGCAATACGCCAAACCCGCGCGCAAAATCCAAGCGTACCCCATCAATACAGCTTAGTGTTGTGCCAATTGGCAAGAGCTTTTTTGCTGCTTCTAAAGTTATAGCGTGTTTTTGAGCAGAACACGTACAATGCGCTGGTGCACAGTTGATGACAACGTGATCATTAGAATGAGTCGAGCAAAGTGCTGTGACTGTTATAAGTTGTTGTAAATAAAGACATAGACGGGTCAGCTGCTCGACGATTGAGCACTTTGTCAAAGCTGTTTCTGGCAGCGGTAAATAATGGTCAGCCGTACTGACGATAACCGGTAAACCATCAATAATATCGGCTAATTTTTTTATACCAGTCGGCTTGGTAGACTGTAGTTTTGCTAGCCAATGAAGCAGTCTTAACGCGGCATACATGGCATCATCATAAAGTATAAAGCGGCTATCATTAAAAATAAAATGCCCAGATAACTCACCGGCAAAGACAATTTGACCGCCAGACTGCTGCATTTGTTGCCGCATCAAACTGCTACCTGTTTTACTAATCACAGGCGTTGCGCCAAGTTCAGTAATGAGCTTTGGTAAATGATGACAGCATTTAATATCAAAAAGCACTTGAGCGTTTGATAATGACTCATTTAACGGCTGAGGGCACTGATTGACAGCTACTGTTGCCAACATATAAAGAAGATGGTCAGGCGTGACGACTTTGCCATTATTATCCACCACCATTAACCGATCGCCATCACCATCAAAGGCGATACCTATATCTGCCTGATGCAGAAGTACGCTTTGTTGTAACTGATTAAGACGCTGCGGCTCAGTAGGATCCGGATTGCCGGCAGGAAAATCACCGTCTGGCGTATCATTCAGCATAATGACACTTTGGCAAAAATTGGTAAATAAAGGCTTGGCGATATTGCTGGTTGCGCCATGCATACAATCAATCACCACCACTAAATCAAGTTTGGAGGAGGGTGTATGACTATCTTTTGCGCTTTGGCTATTTGACTGGTTGTTATATTGATAAATTTGCTTAAAAACTTGTTTAATAGCGTCGATATAAGCGCTTGCGACTTGATTAACAGGTAAATGTTCCTGTTTATGATAAATAGGCTTATCAATAGCGACTAAAAAATTATCTTGTGCGTCGCCGCTAGCTAGCTGCTGATAGAGAACTTGAATGTCTGCGCTGCTCGGAGAGGTATGGTTGACTAGCCACTTGACCCCTAAAATGTCTTTAGCGGAATGACTGGCAGTGACAATAATGCCATGCCCCTGATATTGCTCCGCCCAAAAAATCATCATGGGCGTGGTAACAAGACCTAATTGAATGACCTGTATACCTTGCTGGGATAACACATCAGTAAGTGTTTGGGCAATGGTATCGCTACCGCAGCGTACATCATAACCAGTGACGATGATGGTTTTTTTGTTAGCGCTTTGGCTATGTTTTTCGTTATTAGTTTTTTGCTGAACTCGATAAAGATGAGCAAATGCGTGCCCCAATGCGTGAATAAAGTCATTGGTAAAATGCTGGCGCGAACCACGAATATCATAAGCACGAAATAAGGATTGCTGCGCAGCAAAAGATGGCATCGCTTACTCTCCTTATTGTCGTGATAAATGGGGTAATGGTGATTATTAAATTACTATGATTTCTAGATTGCCATCATGATAAACAATTAAAATGATAAATCAGTACGGACTATTGACGACCAGAATGTCCAAAACCGCCCACACCGCGCGCACTGGTATCACTAAATTCTGCCACCAATTCAAACTCAGGACGAGCAACCGGTACAACCACATATTGCGCCATACGCTCGGCAGGATTTAACACAAAATCTTCATTGCTGCGATTCCAAATACTGACCATCAGCTCGCCTTGATAATCGGCATCAATCAAGCCGACCAAATTACCCAAGACGATACCGTGCTTATGACCAAGACCTGAGCGCGGTAAAATCATACCCGCAAAATTAGGGTCTTGGATATAAACCGCTAAACCCGTGCCAATCAAATGCGTCGCACCGGCTTTAATCGTCAAAGGCTCGTCAATACAAGCGCGTAAGTCGATACCTGCGCTGCCATCGGTTGCGCGTGTCGGTAGCGAGAAAGCTTTATCTTCAGTAATCTTGGGGTTTAATACTTTAACTTGTACAGCTTGCATAACACACTCACTTAACGATGTAATGGTTGTATAAACAGAATGAATCACATTTTTAACTTTTAGTTTTTAAATGCTTAACAACAACTATTTTTATAAATAGCTGCTGATTTCTAACTTTTGGTTTTTAACTTTTCATAGGCGATTGACTAAAGAATCAGCACGCTTGCCAAGCCCAAGAACGACATAAAGCCAACAATATCCGTTACGGTGGTCAAGATAACCGAGGCGGATAGCGCAGGGTCGATATTCATACGTTTGAGCATCAGCGGAATACTGATGCCTGAAACGTTGGCGGCGGTCATGTTAATCGCGATAGCCAGCCCAATGACAGCGCTGATTTTAATATCATGAAACCACAATTGGGCAATAAACGCCATGATTATCGCCCATATGATACCGTTTATCGCCCCAACCCACAGCTCTTTATTGAGTAGCCACAAGCGATTTGAACCACCGATTTGACCCATTGCCATACCGCGAATGACCACCGTCAGCGTTTGCGAGCCTGCAATACCGCCCATACTAGCAACCACTGGCATCAGTATCGCTAGCGCCACCACTTTTGCTAATACTGCTTCGAACTGCCCAATCACCGCCGCGGCCAGTAGCGCGGTGCATAAATTAATACCGAGCCAAATACTCCGACTCTTGGCACTGGTCAAAATAGGGGCAAACAGCTCTTCATCTTGGCTGACACCAGCAAGGTTTTTCATGGTGCTATCGACATCGTCTTGGATAATCTCCATGATATCTTCGCCATTTAATTGACCGACCAGCTCGCCATGACTGTTAATCACAGGCGCAAAGCGAATGTCTTCTGAACGGAAAATCGCTGCCGCATCTTGAATATCTAAGCGATCATTGACAGTGATGGCGCTATCGATTAAATCAGCGACTAAGGTGCTTTGTTCATGCTTAATTAAATCAGCCAGACTTAATAAGCCAAGCAGTTGCTGGCTTTGGTCGACGACCAACAGCTCTTGGCTCTCGTCATCGAGCAAGTCCGCATTTTCTCGCAGCCAGTTTTGTACTTCTGCAAGGGTGATATCGTCCCTGATCTGAATGAGGTCAGGATCCATATAGCTGCCAACTTCCCAGTCGGCATAGGTATCAAGCTTATTAACCTGAATGCGAATATCTTCATCCAAAGTCGCCATCACCGAAGTACGCACACTTTCGGTAACGGTATCTAGAATCTCGGAGATATCTTGCGCATCAAGGTCTTGTGTAAAAAGTGATATCTCTTTTGAAGAGACGTTTTCTAACAGCGGCTGGCGTGTATCAAACTCTAACTCCGCAAGCACTTCACCTTTGATATCTTCTGGCACCTGTGCCCATATCAATAAACGGTTTTGGCTAGGGAAAGATTCTAATAAGCTGGCAATCTCATATTCTGATTGCTTTTCTAAAAACTCAGTAATCGCCTCGTACGCCTTGTCAGCAACCAAACCTTGCAAATACAGAAGCTTATATTCGCCGCTCGACTCTGCCGGATTATAGTCGCCTTGTCGTGTCAATGGTCGTTCAGGATTCGGCGTCGAGGTGGGCATAAAGGTTCCAAGTTTTTCAAAAGTGTAAATAAAAAGTTAAGCTTAGCGCTTATTTTAAGCGCGGTAAGCATAAGCATAAGCATGAGCGGCTTTTCTAAGTGCTAGGCTTAGCGATTCCCTAATAACGCGCGAATATTGGCCAAGTATTCATCAGCGACAGCTTCTGGATCTTTGCTGGCTTTTTTCTTTTTCGCTTTTGCTGGCCAGTCGATATGTTCTTCTGGCAACTCATCTAAGAATCTGGATTCAGACGTCACGCGCATTTGACCGCCCGCGCGGCGCTGAGTGGCGAGCGTCAAGGTTAGCTCACGACGGGCGCGGGTAATACCTACGTACATCAAGCGCCGCTCTTCTTCGACCGTCTCGCTCAGGATAGAGTTGCGGTGCGGTAGCATCTCTTCCTCAAGCCCCATGATATAAACAAAATCAAACTCCAAACCTTTTGCCGCATGTAAGGTCATGAGGTTCACTTTATTGGTGTTTTCTTCTTCTTGCTGTTGTTCGAGCATATCAAGCAACACCAGCTTACGAATGATGGTATCAATGGTGCGGTCTTCATCTTCTTCGGCACGATTAATCAGCGATTGAATACTGGTATAGAGCATATCGATATTATCGATGCGGTTTTTTTCTTGTTGTGGCGTTTTTGAGTCACCGCGAACAAAATCAATATAACCAGTCTCATCAATCATTTGACGCACGATAGGTACAGGATCAGGATGCTGATCGAGCTCACGGGTATAGTGGCCAATAAAGTCGCCAAACTCTTTTAAGGTGCCATACGCTTTAGACGGCAAGACGTGAGCAAGCCCGGCATGGGTACAAGACGCCAATAACGAGATGCTATGCTCTTGTGAAAATAAGCCAAGCTTTTCGAGCGTTGCCGGTCCCATTCCACGCTTCGGCGTATTGATAATGCGTAAAAATGCACTGTCATCTTCAGGGTTAAGAATCAGACGCAGATAGCCCATGATGTCTTTGATCTCACTACGGGCAAAGAACGATTGACCACCCGATAACTTATAAGGCACTTGCAGCTGGCGTAATTGTGCCTCTAGCATCCGCGCCTGAAAGTTACTACGATAAAGAACGGCATACTGTTCCCACTCATTACCAAAACGCAGTTTATGCGTGACAATCTCTTTTGCAACGCGCTCTGATTCATCATCGTCATTACGGCAATTAATAATACGAATTTTCTCGCCTTGACCTTTATCTGACCAGAGTTTCTTTTCAAATAAATGTTCGTTATTGGTAATAACGGCGTTGGCAGAGGTCAAGATACGCGTGGTTGAACGGTAATTTTGCTCAAGCATGACGATTTTAAGCTTTGGAAAATCTTCTTTGAGCAGCGCCATGTTTTCAGGTTTTGCGCCGCGCCACGCATAGATAGACTGATCGTCATCACCAACGACAGTAAAGCGCCCTTGTGGTCCGACCAGATATTTAATCATCTCATACTGAGCGGTATTTGTATCTTGATACTCATCGACTAATAAGTAGCGAATACGGTTTTGCCATTTATCGCGCAGCTCTCTGTTTTCACGTAATATTTTGGTTGGCAGGACAATCAAATCATCGAAATCAACAGCGTTATAAGCCCGCAAATTGCGCTCATATAATGCATAGAGGGTGGCAAAAATCATATCTTCCGGATCGTCTAAGGTTTCCATCGCCTTGTCCGGCTCAATCAGGTCGTTTTTCCAGTCAGAAATCATTTTTATCGCTTTACCAACCAACTCGCGGCTTTCCGCGCCACTTAAGTTGTCACGCATCATTAGCTCCATCAGCAAACGCTTGCTATCGTCGCTGTCCATGATGGAAAAGTTGCCTTTGAGTGGGGTATGAAGCAGCTCATAACGCAAAAACTGTAGCCCAAATTGGTGAAAGGTAGACACCGTCAGCCCGCGGGTTTTTTCACTCGGCAGCAATTTACTGACACGAGCTTTCATCTCACGTGCCGCTTTATTGGTAAACGTCACCGCCGTGATACGCTCGGCTGGCATATTACATTCTTCGATCAGATACGCAATCTTACGTGTAATCACCGATGTCTTACCGGAGCCGGCACCTGCTAGCACAAGCAATGGACCAGATACGTAGAGCATCGCTTCTTGTTGTTTGGGATTAAGTTGACTCATAAGGTGACCTGTAAGACAAAAGCAAAAAAAGAAAGCAAAAATAGGCTAGCGCTGATTAAGAGCGGCTAAATCAAATAAATACTGCGCGTATTAAGCAAATGGATAGAGCAACATGACAACATAGCGTTATGGCTTATTGTGTCATCTCGATATCAAAACATGGCATCGATAAGGGTATTTAAACCATCCGCTCATTAAGCGCATCGCAGTTAATATTTTGTGACAATTAATCATAACCGCTGTCATTAAAACAGCCGCTGATATAACCATGAAATTCGGTGGGTCATTATAAAGCAAAAACCCTATCTTTGGGTGAGGAGTTAGTAGATGAGTGCGCAGTAAAAAAGCGTTTGGATTGCGCGACTTACACTATATATAGCAGTGACTTTTTAGAAATATGGATTTGGGCTTAATATAAGGTAACGTCTATATCATAGTTTGTGGTAAAAAAAACATATTTTTTTTGCAGAGAAAATGACCGTTCAATGCAGTTAAAAACTAGCTTTTGATTACCGATATGCGTATAGTACGTAAATAATTTATGCCAGTTGTCACGTCATTGTTGACCACGTGTAATGAGCTATTAAATCAATTAAGTAAGCGATTGAATACGATATTGATTTAATACGTTGATCTTACGTTGTTAAAAGATGCGTTAGGCGACCAGCCTTTTTATCCGTGTACAGAGCGGAACATCTACAGTTGGTCATGTCTGACATCGTCGTCAATAAGCTTGATAATTGGTTATTACCAGCACAGTAGCTATAATAGTCATTGATTGATCATAATCACTGAGTTATTTAAACAAATTTACTCAAATAAAGTGACTCAATGACAGTTACTTTGTGTTTTCGTCTGCGTTATGCCTGTCGCCATTACCACCATTATTTGTGAGTATTCGCGGTGCGCTTGACACTCGATTGGGTGAGGAGCACGTATTATCATGTCTGCTTTTAATTGGTCAGCAATTGCTTTTATTTTAGCCGCCATTGGGCTAGTTGTTTTTATGCTGGTCGTTCCGCGCTTACTGGGCGGTCGCTCTCATGGCTCACAAAAAGAAGAGATATTTGAAGCGGGTGTTGTCGGAGCTGGCAACGCCCGCATTCGTTTGTCTGCCAAATTCTATTTGGTGGCCATCTTCTTTGTCATCTTCGACTTAGAAGCCCTGTATTTGTATGCATATGCAGTGTCAGTGCGTGAGACGGGCTGGCTTGGCTTTGCGACAGCCGCGACTTTTATCGTCGACTTGTTGATTGGTCTGGTTTATGCCTTGAGTTTAGGTGCATTGAACTGGGCACCAGCAGATAAGCGCCGTAAACAAGCACGTTTATATGCCGCTCCAGCAGGTTTCAATTTGGCAGATATCACCAAGTTTGATGGCGTTGATGAGCTGATGGTCGACCCGACGGGTAAAATACCGGCGCAGTCATCTGGTCAGATTAATGTCTCGAATAATATTGAAACCAATCGCCGTCATTTGCAGAATATCGATCATAATATTAATACTACAGGCAATGTTACCTCCGTGGATTTTGCCACTTCTGCGCAACAAGAAAATGCTAAAGGCGTTTAAAGCTAGTTGCTTTTGGCTATCTTGCTGCAGTTGTACACCAGAATGGTTACTTATTAATAATAGAAGTTATGGCGATAATAATATCAATCTGATTGCTACAAGTCGCTTAAAATAAAGGTTGTATGTTATGAAATACACATTAACAAAAGCCAACCCTGATGCAGATATCTATCCTGCACAGACTAGTCAAACGGTCAATGATCCGCTCGAAGACGAAGTCAATAAAAACGTCTTTATGGGTCGTCTTGAAGACCTTGTCCATTCAACAGCAAACTGGGGGCGCAAGCACTCACTATGGCCATTTAACTTTGGTACTTCTTGCTGTTATGTCGAATATGCCACTACCTTAACCGCGGTCCACGATTTATCACGCTTTGGTGCCGAAGTTATTCGCGCCTCGCCGCGTCAGGCGGACGTGATGATTGTCGCTGGTACCTGTTTTGTGAAAATGGCACCGGTTATTCAGCGTTTATATGAGCAAATGCTTGAGCCAAAATGGGTCATCTCAATGGGTGCTTGTGCCAACTCGGGTGGCATGTATGACATCTATTCAGTGGTACAAGGCGTGGATAAAATTATCCCTGTCGATGTCTATGTACCCGGTTGTCCGCCGCGTCCAGAAGCCTTGATTCAGGGTTTGATGCTGCTACAAGAGTCTATTACCAAAGAGCGTCGTCCGCTGGGTATTCATGTCAATGAGCAAGGTATCTATCAGCCACAAATGACGCCTGAGCGTGACCGTAAGCAAGCAGATCGTATCGCTGTGAAAAACTTGCGTAGCCCAGATAGTATCTAGCTATAAGTTATTTAATAGTTAACGTTATAGTTTGGCTCAATCATTCATAATCCGTAAAAGTGCTCAGTACGCATATATTCATCGTAGTTTGGTTATGTTTAACATAGCTCGGTTATGATTAATGAAGGAAGACATCATTCATGGTCACGGTAGTTGAAAACATCGATCCTAAGATCAAGCCTGTTCCAGCAGTTATCAAAGAGCTGGAAGAAAAATATGCCGGTAAGTTTGTCGTACAGCACACAGTGGATGAGATTCCAACGGTGTGGGTGGCGCGTGCCGACTTATTAGACATTCTATTATACCTGCGTAAATTGCCAAAACCTTATGTCATGCTGTTTGACTTATCAGCGATAGATGAGCGTTTGCGTCAACATCGCCAAGGTTTGCCTGACAGCGATTTTACGGTGTTTTATCATTTGATGTCGCTTGAGCGTAATAGCGATGTGCGTATCAAAGTCGCGCTAAGCGAAGACGATCTCAATGTACCGAGCGCCACCAAGATTTGGCCAAATGCCAACTGGTATGAGCGTGAAGTGTGGGATATGTTCGGTATTGTCTTTAGCGGTCATCCACATTTGACCCGTATCTTATTGCCAAAATATTGGGAAGGTCATCCACTGCGCAAAGAATATCATGCGCGGGCGACTGAATTTACCCCGTATTTCTTGAATACCGCCAAACAACAATACGAGCAAGAAAACCTGCGCTTTGTCCCTGAAGAGTGGGGCATGAAACGCTCGGGTCGTGATGAAGACTTTATGTTCTTGAACATTGGTCCTAACCATCCATCAGCTCACGGTGCTTTCCGTTTGGTACTGCAGCTTGATGGCGAAGAAGTCGTCGATTGTATTCCTGATATTGGCTATCACCATCGCGGCGCCGAAAAGATGGCTGAGCGTCAGACCTGGCATTCATTTATTCCTTATACCGACCGTATTGACTATCTCGGCGGCGTCATGAATGAGCTACCGTACATCATGTCGGTTGAAAAGCTTGCGGGTATTACAATTCCGCCGCGCGCTGAAACCATTCGTGTGATGATGAGTGAGTTTTTCCGTATTACCAATAACTTGCTGTTTGTCGGTACCTTTATTCAGGATGCGGGCGGTATGACGCCGGTATTCTATATGTTTACCGATCGCCAAAAAGCCTATGACGTCATCGAAGCTGTGACTGGTTACCGTATGCACCCAGCGTGGTTCCGCATCGGCGGCACAGCGCACGATTTACCGCGCGGCTGGCAGCGTTTGGTTCGCGAGTTCTTAGACTGGATGCCAAAACGCTTGGATGAGTATGTCAAAGCAGCACTGCAAAACAGTGTGCTTAAAGGTCGTACCCAAGGCGTTGCGCAATATAATACCAAGCAAGCATTGGCGTGGGGCGTTACTGGCGCAGGCTTACGTGCGACAGGCTTGGATTTTGATTTGCGAAAAGCGCGTCCGTATATGGGCTACGAGAACTATGATTTTGAAGTCCCAGTCGGCTATAACGGCGATGCTTATGATCGTTGTATGGTAAAAGTAGAAGAGATGCGCCAGTCGCTACGTATCATCCGTCAATGTATGGATAATATGCCACAAGGCCCTTATAAGGCAGATCACCCATTGGCAGTACCACCGCCAAAAGATCGCACTCTAAACGATATCGAGACCTTGATTAACCACTTTATCTCCGTCTCTTGGGGTCCTGTGATGCCAGCGGGTGAGTGCACCACGATTGTGGAAGCGACCAAAGGTCTAAACAGTTATTACATCACCTCAGATAAAGCGACGATGAGCTATCGTACCCGTATTCGTACGCCGACGTTTGCGCACCTGCAGCAGATGCCATCAGTTATTAATGGTTCGCTAGTCTCCGATGCCATTATGTATTTGGCATCGATTGATATTGTGATGGCTGATTGTGACCGCTAGACGTTGACGGTGATGCGTTTATCGTCATCATCGTTTATAAATGCTAGATGTTAAATATTAAAAGTAAGACACGTTCATTAATATGTTATCGCCAAACTGGCACACCAAAACGCTGTCATTGCGCCATAAGCGCAACCTTAACAGTGGGCTGAGTGAGGAAAGAAAAAGATTATGAAAATTGTTTCCGATAAAATGCCAAAAGTAGATGTGGCAAGTATTTTAACCGCTGAAGAAATTGCAGCTATCCACGAGTTTATGCATCATTATCCCCATCCACGAGCAGCATCTTTAGATGCGCTAAAAATCGTGCAAAAGCGTAACGGCTGGGTCAATGATGCACAAGTCAATGCTATCGCCAATATTCTAAATGTGCCAATGACAGATATGGATGGGGTGGCAACCTTCTTTAACCGTATTTATCGTCAGCCAGTTGGTCGCAATGTCATCCTTATTTGTGATTCAGTGGCTTGTTATCTAACCGGTTACGAAGCGCTAGCCGCTGAATTAAAAGCGCAGCTGGGCATCGACTATGGTCAGACTACCGCTGATAACCGCTTTACGCTATTGCCGATTTGCTGTTTGGGTAACTGTGATAAAGGTCCTTCTCTCTTAATCAATCAAGATACTTATGGTCCTGTGCAGCCTGAAGAAGTCGCCCAATTGTTGGAGCTATACGCATGAGTTTAACGATTTCAGAGCAGATTGCTCGTCGCGGTCAAGGCAAAGCGCCTAGCCAATTAAATGACCAGCGCATTCCTGTTTATGGCGATAAGGCTACCGCTACCAGCGAAACCAAACCGCTTACATGGCGCCTCGCACATCACGATGCGGTATTGGATTTGGCCACTTATGAATCGCTACGTGGTTTTGAAGCGCTAAAAATGGCCTTAAACCAATCGCCAGACGATACTTTGAATACCATTAAAGAAGCTGTGGTAAAAGGTCGTGGCGGTGCAGGTTTCCCAGCAGGTATCAAATGGTCGCTAATGGCACCACCCGATGGTGGTCCACGTTATCTCGTCTGTAATGCCGATGAGATGGAGCCGGGTACCTTTAAAGACCGTTTGCTGATGGAGCGTTTACCGCTACAGCTTATCGAAGGTATGCTTATCTCTGCCTATGCGATTGGTGCAACCGCTGGTTATATCTTTATTCGCGGTGAATATATTTTAGCAGCAGAGCGTTTAAATACAGCGCTTGAAGAATTGCGTGCCAATAACTTAGTCGGCGACAATATCTTAGGGTCAGATTTTAGTTTTGATTTACACGTCCATACCGGCGCAGGTCGTTATATTTGCGGTGAAGAAACCGCTTTGATTAACTGCCTAGAAGGTCGCCGTGCCAATCCACGTACTAAGCCACCATTCCCACAAGTTGCAGGTGCATGGGGACGTCCGACGGTAGTCAATAACGTTGAAACCTTACATAACGTTTCAGCGATTATTTTGCATGGTAGTAAATGGTATCAAGATTTACCAAAAGCCAAAGGCGTGGTCGAAACTCCGGGTACCAAGCTATTTGGTTGTTCAGGTCTAGTTAATGATCCCGGTCTGTGGGAGCTCCCATTTGGTTATACGGCGCGTGAAATTATCGAAGATTTCGCTGGTGGTATGCAGGAAGGCAAAAAGCTTAAAGCATGGCTACCGGGCGGCGCATCAACAGACTTTTTAACCGCTGACCATTTAGATACCGTCGTCGATTTTGACACCATTCAAAAAGCCGGTAGTCGTATGGGTACGGGTTTATTAATGGTGGTCGATGAAGAGCAAGATATGGTGCCATTACTGCGTAACCTTGAGATTTTCTTCCAACGTGAATCATGCGGTTGGTGTACGCCATGCCGTGATGGTCTACCGTGGGGCGTGAAAATATTGACTGCCATTAACGACGGTCAAGGTCAAATCGGTGACGTTGAGAAACTAGAAGAGTTGACTCGTGATTTATGGATCGGTAAAACTTTCTGCGCGCATGCCCCAGGTGCGATGGAACCATTGATGAGTGCTATTAAATATTTCCGTCCTGAGTTTGATCAAAAAATTGCGCAGGCGGTTGGTGAAGATGTCATTGAGGCTGCAGCCAATCAACAGCCAGAAGTGAAATAAGGAGAGCGGCATGGCAGTCATACATATTGATGGAACCACTGTCGAAGTAGATAGCGCAGATAACTTGCTCCAAGCATGTTTATCACTCGGCATTGATGTGCCGTATTTTTGTTATCACCCCGCCTTAGGTTCAGTCGGCTCTTGCCGTCAGTGCGCGGTTAAGCAATATCAGTCTAAAGAAGATATGGAAGCGGGTCGTGGTCGTCTCGTGATGTCATGTATGGTCGCACCAGGCGATGATATGTACATTTCAGTGACCGACGATGAAGCCAAAGCATTTCGTAAGTCGATGGTTGAGCTATTGATGGTCAACCATCCGCATGACTGTCCAACTTGTGAAGAAGGTGGACATTGTCATTTGCAAGACATGACCTATATGTCAGGTCATAGCCGTCGTCGCTATCGTTTTACTAAGCGCACCCATCACAACCAAGAGCTTGGTCCATTTATTGCTCATGAGATGAACCGCTGTATCGCTTGTTATCGCTGCGTCCGTTTTTATAAAGACTATGCGGGTGGCGAAGATTTGGGCGTTTATGGCTCAAACGAGCGCGTTTATTTTGGTCGTGATAAAGACGGTCAGTTCGAAAGCGAGTTCTCAGGTAACTTAACCGAAGTATGCCCAACCGGTGTGTTCACTGATAAAACCCACTCTGAGCGCTATAACCGTAAATGGGATATGCAGTATGCGCCAAGCATCTGTCATGGTTGCTCAGCGGGCTGTAACATCTCTCCGGGCGAGCGTTATGGTGAATTGCGCCGTATCGAAAACCGCTATAACGGTGAAGTAAACCGTTATTTCCTATGCGACCGTGGTCGCTTTGGTTACGGTTATGTCAATCGTGAAGACCGTCCAACGCAGGCGCTTGAACGTATCAATGACAAGCATGTCAAAATCAATATCGATTATGCCCTTGATGAAACAATCAAACGTATCAAAGATAAAAAAGTCATCGGTATTGGCTCACCACGTGCGAGTCTCGAGACCAACTTTGCGTTAAAAAACATGGTCGGTTTTGATAACTTTTCAACCGGTCTTAACCATCAGCAGCAAGCACTGGTTAATAAATGTATTGAAGTGTTAAGCACCGAGGGTATTTATAACCCGGGTATGGCTGATATTGAAAGCCATGATGCGGTATTGGTGCTAGGTGAGGATATTACTCAAACCTCATCACGTGTGGCGCTATCGATTCGTCAAGCGGCAAAAAATGAAGCTATTAAGATGGCGGCAGCAACCAAAACCCAGTCTTGGTTGGCAGAGCCAGTCAAACGTATTGGTCAAGGTGTGCAAAGCCCAGTATATGTCATCGATGTTATTCAAACTAAGCTCGAAGATATCAGTAAAGTCAGCGTCGTTGCGACACCTGAAGATATCACCAAGCTTGGTTTCAAAGTCGCTGATGAGATTGCTAATTTTGCCGATGACTTAGCAGAAATAGCAGATCCACAAACCGCACAACAAGATGTCGATGATGCTAATACCGATGGTATGCAAGCGTTGGCACAGCAAATTGCTTATGACTTGATCCAAGCTGATAAGCCGTTGGTTGTTTCTGGTAGCAGCTTATCATCGACTGCTTTAATAGAAGCAGCGGCACAGATTGCTCAAGCATTGAGCAAAAAGCGGGCAGCGATTAAAGCTACTGAGCAGCAGCAGGTTGAGGCGCACAACGCTATGGTTCGTGATGAGCAGGTTGCAGCCGCCGAAGCACAAGCAGCAACCGCTCAGCAGAGCGAAGACAAAGACTTGTCTGCTAAACCCAACAAACCTGAAACAGGTGTAGATGCAGAAGCGCAAGACGATGTCGAGCGTAAGCCTGCAACCAAGCTTGAATTAAAAGAAGTCAATAAACAATACCATGCGCAAGCCGGTATTTATTTGGCGGTTCCTGATGCCAATAGTATTGGCGTCTGTATGCTTGGTGGTCAATCAGTCGAAGAGTTATTAGCGACTGACTTTGATGTGGTGATAGTCGCTGAAAACCAGTTGACTGATGCCATTGATGCGCATAAATTAACCCAGCTATTGACTGACAAAACCGTCATCGCCCTTGACCATCAGCTGCTTGATTGGCATAAAGATGTCGATATTGTATTGCCAGCCGCTAGCTTTGCGGAAGCAGACGGTACGCTTATCTCTGCTGAAGGTCGTGCGCAGCGCTTCTTCCAAGTTTATGACAACGAATATTATCATCCGCTGAGCAGTATCAAAGAAGGCTGGCGCTGGTTACATGCCGTCCATAGCAGCTTAGAAGGTCGTGATGTCGATTGGACACAGCTTGATGATGTCATCAATGCCTTGGTTGCCACCCATCCTAAGCTTGCTGGTATTAAAGGCGCTGCTCCTGATGCCGATTACCGGATGACCGGTCTAAAAATTGCCCGTCAGCCGCGTCGCTACTCAGGTCGTACTTCTATGCGCGCGCCAGTATCTGTGCATGAGCCGATGCAGCCAAAAGATTTGGATACTGGTTTAACCTTCTCAATGGAAGGCTATAGCGGTAAGCAAACACCAAGCTCGATGATTCCTTTTGCCAGTGCAGCCGGTTGGAACTCACCGCAAGCATGGAATAAATACCAAGATAAAGTTGGTGGTAGCCTCAAAAATGGTGATCCAGGTGTGCGTCTGTTTGATCAATTAGAGCGCCTAGCCACGCGTCAATATGTTGCCCCAGAAGTTACCTCGGTGACGACAACGGATATGCAGCAAGGACAAGCAAAACTGGTGCCTATTTATAACCTTTATGCCAGCTCTATGATGGCATCGCGTAGCCCAGTGGTTGCAGAGCAATTACCGCTAGCCACATGGCGCGTGGGTATTGATGATGCCAAAGACTGGAATATCGCTGATGGAGATTATCTGGCGATTGAGATTGATAAGCAGCAAATCACGTTGCCAGTACAACTTGTTGGCTATTTAGCCGAAGGTTGTATCGGTTATCCGGTTGGGCAGGTAGATATCATTCATCCGTCAATGCCAGCATCAGTACGAAAAGTTGATGCGCCGGTGACGATGATGGGCAGCATGGCGACTGATAGTGCTATAACAGCCAATACCAATAACCGCGCGACACAAGTAAGTAGCGCGCCGACCACCACACAGGAGCTGTAATATGCAAGTTACCCGCATTATCCCTGATGTGCCAAGCTTTTTGGCTGGTATGATGACCTTTGATACCTGGTCGATACTCTTTATGGTCGTGCAATCACTGGTCATCTTTTTGGTGGTGGTTATAGTGGCGGCGTTGATGATTGTCTATGAGCGCCGCATGTTAGCGCTTTGGCAAGACCGTTACGGTCCGAACCGTGTTGGTCCATTTGGCTCATTGCAACTGGTTGCCGATATGCTCAAAATCTTCTTTAAAGAAGATTGGACGCCAAACTTTACCGATAAGTTTATGTTTACCTTGGCGCCTGCGGTGGCGATGTTTACCGCGTTGGCGTCATTTGCCATTATTCCTATCTCCCCAACCCTTGGGGTCGCTGATTGGGATATCGGTATTTTGTTCTTCTTTGCCATGGCAGGCATTGCGGTCTATGCAGTGATGTTCGGTGGTTGGGCGTCTGCTAAT
Source organism: Janibacter sp. CoH_79_TC_3 (assembly GCF_058197955.1). Taxonomy (NCBI): domain Bacteria; kingdom Bacillati; phylum Actinomycetota; class Actinomycetes; order Micrococcales; family Intrasporangiaceae; genus Janibacter; species Janibacter sp. CoH_79_TC_3. The sequence continues at coordinate 11,604 of NZ_JBXWIV010000020.1, read as the reverse complement.
AAGTTCTCCTTACTTGGCGGCTTACGTTCAGCGGCGCAAACCATCAGTTATGAAGTCTTTTTAGGTTTGTCGTTAATGGGTGTTGTTGCTTTAACGGGTTCATTTAACCTACGTGAAATCGTTGAATCACAAATTGACGGCTGGTATATCATTCCGCAGTTCTTTGGCTTCTTAACCTTTGTGGTTGCGGGTGTTGCCGTTACCCATAGACATCCATTTGATCAGCCAGAAGCAGAGCAAGAGCTAGCCGAAGGTTATCATGTCGAATATTCTGGCATGAAGTTTGGTATGTTCTTTATCGGCGAATACGTCAACGTGGTACTGATTTCTGCGTTGATGACCTGTCTGTTCTTCGGTGGTTGGCTTGCGCCGTTTAATTTAGATATTCCGTTTATTCCACCAGCTTTTTGGTTCATGATTAAGACACTATTCTTTATGACCATGTTTATTTTGGCTCGAGGCTCACTCATGCGTCCGCGCTATGATCAGGTGATGAACTTTGGCTGGAAAGTCTGCCTGCCGGTAACCTTGATTAATCTGTTGGTTACTGCTGCAGTCATTTTGATTTTTTCCCCAACGTTGTAATCGTTACTAGCCATCGCTGATGAACTAGAGTAAAGCTGATAAGGATAATAATCCATGTTTACTACTATAAAAAAGACGGTCATTGGTATGTTTACCATTGTCCGCAGTATGTGGATGGTTAACAGTCACGCCATCAGACCGCGCGATACCATTCTTTATCCTGAAGTGCCGGTACCAGTACCGCCGCGCTTTCGTGGACGCATCATCTTGTCGCGTGACCCCGATGGTGATGAGCGCTGCGTCGCTTGTAACCTTTGTGCGGTGGCCTGTCCAGTCGGCTGTATCTCACTTCAAAAAGCAGAACGTGAAGATGGACGCTGGTATCCAGAGTTTTTTCGCATCAACTTTTCACGCTGTATCTTTTGTGGTTTGTGTGAAGAGGCCTGTCCGACGACCGCGATTCAGATGACACCAGACTTTGAGATGGGCGAATACGTCCGTCAAGACTTGGTCTATGAAAAAGAGCATTTGCTGATTTCAGGACCGGGTAAATATCCCGATTATAACTATTATCGCGTGACGGGTATGGCGGTAGCAGATAAACCAAAAGGTGCGGCACAAAATGAAGCGGCACCGATTGATCTAAGGAGCTTGCTACCATGATGAATATCTTAAATAGTCCTGAATTGGCAGGGTTTTACGCACTGGCAGCGGTGGCAATATTTGCCAGCTTGCGCGTGGTGACCCTTGCTAATCCAGTGCATGCTATTTTATCGATGATTGTGTCGTTATTGGCGATCTCAGGTATTTTCTTCGTATTGGGTGCGCCGTTTGCTGGTGCGCTTGAAATTGTTGTTTATGCTGGTGCCATTATGGTGCTATTTGTTTTCGTTATTATGATGCTGAATCTCGGCATGAGTAATGATGAGCGCGAAGAGCGCTGGCTTGATGCTGGCACTTGGGCGGTACCGACGGGGCTAACGATTATCATCGCGGTTGTGCTGTATGCGATGATTGGTCTTAACCATAATGATGCGGCAATGATTGGCGGTACGACGATTTCAGCCAAAGCAGTCGGTACGGTATTATTTACCAAATATATTATGTTGGTAGAAGTGGCGGCATTGTTATTATTAGCCGCTTTGGTTGCCGCTTATCACTTAGGTAAAGAAGCTATCGATGACGAAATTATCGGCAACGATAGCCTAGCGCGTAACTCTAATGTCGCCAGTATCAAACACTACGATGATGATGGCATGCCCATAGATACTGATACTGATACGGTAAACAGGGCTGAACCATACGAATATAAAGATGTTGACCCGCATGACTACGTTGGTATGAAAGTAGCTAAGCAAGTGGGTATACAACGAGTCACGCGCAAGGAGTCGGACTGATGGTACTAGCAGCGAGCGTGGCACAAGAGGTTGCAAATGTGCCGTTTGCCCACGAGGTAGCAGGCTTAGTGCAGCCGGTTGCTGAGGCGCAGAATGTACTGGGTATGATACCCATGAGCCATGGATTGATTTTGGCCGGTATCTTATTTGCGATCGGTCTGTGCGGTGTCATGGTAAGGCGTAATTTCTTATTTATGCTGATGAGCCTTGAGATCATGATGAATGCGACGGCTTTGGCATTTGTGGTCGCAGGTAGCCGCTGGGTCGATCCAGATGGACAGATAATGTTTATCTTTATTCTGACTTTAGCAGCAGCAGAGGCGGCCATTGGTTTGGCAATATTATTGCGGTTTTATCATCAGCGTGGGCATCTCGATGTCGACAGCGCCAATGAGATGAAAGGATGATGTCATGAATTTATTACCATTAACCTTTATATTCCCGCTCGTTGGCTTTTTGATTCTAGCCTTTATGCGTGACAAATTAAGCGAGCAGGTAGCAGCGATTGTCGGTGTCGGTAGCATGCTGCTATCAGCACTTTGTACGCTGATGGTCAGCTATACTTTTTTAACCAGTAATCCTGCCGGTACGGTCATCGAGATTCCACTATGGACGTGGTTTCAAGTCGGCGATTTCGCGCCAAGTTTTGGCCTAAGCTTTGATGGCTTGGCATTGACGATGCTTGGGGTGATTACCGGTATTGGCTTTTTGATTCATCTTTTTGCCGCATGGTATATGAAAGGTGAAACAGGCTTTGCGCGCTTCTTTAGCTATATGAACTTATTTGTCGCTAGCATGTTATTACTGGTATTGGCGGATAACTTGCTCTTGCTCTATCTTGGCTGGGAAGGCGTGGGTATCTGTTCTTACTTGCTGATTGGTTTTTATTATCAAGACCGCGCCAATGGTCGGGCAGCAATTAAAGCCTTTACGGTCACACGCGTTGGTGATGTGTTTTTAGCCTTTGGTTTGTTTTTATTATTCCGCGAATTTGGTACGCTTAATATTCAAGAGATTATTACCCGTGCACCGGAAATCTTTGATATTAACAATCCAACGATGATTTTGACCACCATGATGTTGGTCGGTGGGGCGATGGGTAAATCGGCGCAGCTACCACTACATACCTGGCTTGCTGATGCGATGGCAGGTCCAACGCCAGTATCGGCTTTGATTCACGCAGCGACGATGGTTACTGCGGGTGTTTATCTGATTGCGCGTCTACATCCATTATTTCTCCTTACACCGGGCGTATTGTTGTACTGGGTTGGGGCAGTGGGTGCATTGACGTTAGTTGTCGCTGGATTTTGTGCGCTGGTACAAACAGATATTAAACGTATCCTTGCTTATTCGACCATGAGCCAAATCGGCTATATGTTCTTAGCACTCGGCGTTGGCGCATGGCAAGGCGCTATCTTCCACTTGATGACCCATGCTTTCTTTAAAGCCTTGCTATTCTTATCATCAGGTGCGGTCATTCTTGCGGTTCATCATGAGCAAAACATCTTTAAGATGGGCGGTTTACGCAAAAAGATACCCTTGGTATTTTGGTGCTATATCGTCGGGGGCGGTGCGCTTGCAGCGATACCTTGGGTCACCGTTGGTTTTTATTCTAAAGAAGCGATTCTTTGGGAAAGCTACGCGACCGGTCATCAAGTCCTATTCTATATGGGCGTATTCGGTGCGTTCTTAACCGCGCTTTACACCTTCCGTATGATTTGGATCATCTTCTTTGGTGAAGAAAAGACCCACGCACATAAATTATCTGGTGTGTCATATTGGCTGCCGCTTAGTGTGTTGCTAGTATTATCAACGGCAGTAGGTGCATTCATTACGCCGCCATTGCAAGGCGTATTGCCAGAGAGCGTTGGGCATTTACTAGAAGTTGCTGGTCAAGCGCATGGTAAGCATACTGCTGAATATATCGCCATGGGCGCCATGCTTGCAGGCTTGCTACTCGCGGCATTCTTATATGTCGTCGATAAAGGTCGTATGTTGACCCGCTTTAAGCGCACGACTATTGGTGCAGCGTTATATCATTGGTGCTATCACGGTATGGGCTTTGATGCGCTATACGATATAGTTTTTGTAAAACCCTTTTTGTTCATCGGCCGCTTATTTAAAGCCGACCCTATCGATAAAACGTGGCTGTTATTACCTAAGCTAGCATCTGCTGGTAACAAGGTATTGTCTGCGACGCAAACAGGGTCACTTCGAGGTTACGCTACAAGCTTTGGCTTGGGTGTGGCTGTGCTGTTGGTGCTGGTAATGATGACGGTGGTATAAGATGATTGAGTTACAACAAACGTGGATGCTACCAGCATTAATCGCAATTCCTTTTATTGCAGGGTTGCTATGTTGGTTGGTCGAACGCTTTAATAAACGTCTACCGCGCTGGATTGCTTTGATCGGTATGACGTTGACCTTTGCCTTGTCACTAGTACTGTGGCATTACGGCGATTATAGCGGTATGAGTCAGCAAGTGATTGCGCCAGATGCAAATGTGCCATGGGTCGCCGAGTTTATGGTGCCATGGATACCAAGCTTTGGTATCAGCTTTCATTTGGCGCTAGATGGCTTGTCGCTGATGATGGTTGGCTTGACAGGTCTGCTTGGTATTGCCGCTGTTGCCTGTTCGTGGAATGAGATTCAACGCCGTGTTGGTTTCTTCCATCTAAACTTGCTTTGGAGCTTAGGCGGCGTCATTGGCGTTTTCTTAGCCATTGATATGTTCTTATTCTTCTTCTTTTGGGAGATGATGCTAGTTCCGATCTACTTCTTGATTGCCATTTGGGGTCATGACGTCGTTGGAAAAACTAAAGAATATGCGGCAACTAAGTTCTTTATCTATACCCAAGCATCGGGTCTTATCATGCTGGTCGGTATTTTGATATTGGTTATTATCAGCTACGCTCAAAAAGGCATGGTCAGCTTTAATTATAATGACTTACTCGGCACCTCACTTGGTGGCTGGGAATATCCGATTATGCTGTGCTTCTTTATTGGCTTTGCCGTGAAGTTGCCAATTATTCCATTCCATGGCTGGTTGCCTGACGCGCATGCGCAAGCACCAACCGCAGGTTCGGTGGATTTGGCAGGGGTTTTGATTAAGACTGCCGCTTACGGTTTGATTCGTTTTGTCTTACCGTTATTTCCAGCAGCGTCACAAGACTTTGCGCCGATTGCTATGACCTTGGGTACTATCGGTATCTTCTATGGCGCTTGGCTCGCCTTTATGCAAACCGATATGAAGCGCTTGCTGGCTTATACCAGTATCTCGCACATGGGTTTTGTGGTCTTGGCAATCTACGCTGGTACCTTACTCAGCTTGCAAGGCTTGATGATTCAGATGCTGGCGCACGGTTTAAGCTCGGCGGCACTGTTTATCATGGCAGGGCAGCTATATGAGCGCCTGCATACGCGCGATTTGACCTTGATGGGCGGTATGTGGGGTCAGTTTCGTTATTATGCTCCGATACTGATGTTCTTCTGTGCCGCTTTATTAGGTATTCCGGGAACAGGTAACTTCATCGGCGAGTTTATGATTTTATTTGGCGCGTTTGCCGATTACCCGGTGTTTGTGGTCTTAGCGACATTCAGCTTGGTATTGGCAGGTTTATACTCGCTTATCTTAATTCATAAAGCGCTGTTCGGTACTAATAACATTAAAGAAGTGGCGTTACAAGAAACCAAATTACACGGTTTACCTGAGCGCCCGCTAAAAGATTTAGGCAGGCGCGAGCTGTCATTATTACTTATGCTAGCGGCAGGCTTGGTCTGGCTCGGCCTGTATCCACAGCCGTTCCTTGATACCTCAAGTCACGCGATGCAGTGGATTAATAACGCCTATATATATAGTCAAGTGACACAAGTAGATGCCTCGCAGCTGCTTGATGCAATGGAGGCACGTTAAGTCATGAATGAATTTACGATGAATGATTTGATGGGGCTAATGCCTTATGCACCAATCATTGCAGTAGTTGTTACGGTTTTGGTGGTGATGATTGCCATCACGATTAAACGCTCACATATGGTGATCGGTACCATCTCGGTCGTCGGTTTGAACGTTGGTCTGTTTGCGCTTATCGCGCAAATGGCAGGCATCATCGATAGCGGCTCGCTTGTGCCAACGGCTGAGCAGTTATTTGTTATCGATAACTTTGCCCAGTTCAATATGGTGATTATCCTTATCTGTGCATTGGCCTGCTTTACACTGTCTTATGCTTATTTAGCCGATTTAAATGATCATAAAGAAGAGCTGTATTTGCTGATGCTACTATCGACTGTTGGCGCATTGCTGATGGTTAGTGCTCAGCATTTGGCTTCATTCTTTATGAGTCTTGAGATGCTATCGATACCGCTATACGGCATGCTGTCTTATACCTATATGCGCAACCGCTCGCTTGAGTCGGGGCTGAAGTACTTGGTGCTATCAGCGACGGCATCGGCAACGCTGCTGATGGGTATGGCATTTATTTATGCGGAAGTAGGCTCGCTCGCTTTCAAGCCTATCAGTATGATGTTGGTTGATATCTTTGAATCGCCGCTGTTAATCCTTGGCGCGGCAATGATGATGTTTGGTATTGCCTTTAAACTGTCTGCGGCACCGTTTCACATTTGGACGCCAGATGTTTATGAGGGCGCACCAGCACCTGTTGCTACTTATTTAGCATCGGTCACAAAAGTGGCGATGATGGCGCTAGCGGTTCGTTTCTTAATTGATACGTCGTTATTGGCGCTGCCATCGGTACAGATGCTGCTTATGGTTATGGCGACTTTATCTATCTTGGTGGGTAACTTACTAGCGGTCCGTCAGACTAGCCTTAAACGTCTACTGGGTTATTCGTCAATTGCTCATATGGGTTATGTGCTTATTGTAATCGTTAGCATTGGTTCTGCCGCTGATAGTATCTCAAGCATGTATATGGCGATTTATGCCTTTACCTCTATTGGTGCCTTTGGTGTCGTAACCTTGATGTCGAGCCCTTATCGCTTGGCTGGTGAAGCCGATGAGCTCATTCATTACCAAGGGCTATTCTGGCGCCGTCCAGTATTGACTGCTGTCATGACGATTATGATGTTGTCATTGGCGGGTATTCCATTGACCGCAGGCTTTATCACCAAGCTATTTGCGATTCTTGCCGCCGTACAAGGGACCAACTGGTTCTTGGCTGCGATGATTATCTTGGGTAGTGCCATTGGTTTGTTCTATTACTTGCGCGTCATGCTCACGCTCTTTAAACGTCCAAAACAATTTATTGAATTTGACGTCTCTGGGCAGTGGGGTCTACGTACCGGTGGTATCATGGTCATCGCCGTCACCGCAATTATTGTATTCTTCGGTGTGTTGCCGAATACTATGATTGAGTGGGCAAGCTTGGCTCGTATCTGGTAAGCACAGAAAAGTATGATAAATAGCGGTACCTTGCTGCGGCTACTTATCGATTGTAACGGTTAGAAAACCAAGATGCGCCAGCTTTATGATAAGCTTGGCGCATCTTTTCGTTTGTAGCCTTTAAAAGTTCATAAAAACTACCATCTACAATAGAGTATCGATAATTATTAATAAAAGAAGAGGGTGAGTCATTATTATGAGTGACAATATTCAGAAAGTAACGGTGCTCAGTAAAACCACTTGGACGCCCAATCTATTTAGCTTTACCGTCAGTCGTCCGGATAGTTTTAAATTTACCGCTGGGCAATTTGTGCGTTTAGGCGTTAATCCCAGTCAATTAAACTACTATAAGCAGCTGAGTGCAGTAGCTGACTATGATGAAGATGATGATGATGATGATGAAGAGCTGAACGAAGCACTAAATGAGGCGCTGAATGAAGATATTTTCCGCGCTTATTCGATTGTATCGTCACCCTTTGATGAGATATTAGAGTTTTTCTCTATTGTCATTCCAGATGGCGCATTTACCTCGCAGCTACAACACTTAGAAGTCGGTGATGAGCTGCTGCTTAATACCATGCCCTTTGGCTTTTTAACCTTGGCACGTTATCAAAAGCCGCTGCCCAAAGATTTGTGGTTGCTGGCTACTGGTACGGGTTTAGCACCTTTCTTATCAATGCTGCAAGACTTAAAAACATGGGAAGATTACGAGCATATCGTCTTGGCCTATAGCGCGCGCTCGACAGAAGAGCTTGCTTATATTGATAAGATTGAAAGCTTACAAGAAGACTTTGGTTCCTTGGTTGATAATCCAGCCAAATTAATCTTTATTCCTATCGTTACTCGTGAACCGGTTGAAGGCGCTTTAACAGAACGTCTGCCAAAACTCTTATTAGATGCAACGCTACAAGAGCGCGCCGGTATTGCCTTAGATGTTGATAGCACTCACGTCATGCTATGCGGCAACCCAGAGATGGTAGAAGATACTAAAGAGATGTTAAAGAGCTTAGGACTGGTGATGAATCGCCGCGGCGAAGGCAATATCGCGGTAGAAAATTACTGGTAGTTGTATGACTGCTTCAAATTAATGTAGACAGCCTTAATTAAAAAAGCGCTGAGCCTTAAAGATAATCGTCTTTAAGGATTAGCGCTTTTTTATGGTAAGCGTTTAAATTGCATTTAGGCAGCTTTCGGTCTGCTTATGAAGAGGGTTCTAAACTTGGCTCAGTGGCATCATCAATCGGGTTGATAGGACCTTGCATTAGCTGCGGCTCATCTTTATCACTAATGATATCTTCATTGGCGCTACTGGCTAATAGGTCGCGATAATTGATTTGGGTTTTAAGCACCAGTTGCTCTTCTTCAAGCTCGCCGTAATTGACCTGTACTTTGTGTAAGGTGCTGATGATTTTCTTATTATTTTTTAGCCAGCGATTGATATCAAGGTAGATGATTTCCTCTTTGGCGCGGGCAATATTGATATAAGATAAAATGAAACCCAAAGGATCTTTTTTGAGTACGCGATGATAAAACCAGATGAAGAGCTTGATACCTTGACGTTTAATAAAGGATTCGCAGCGTAGGTTAAGGACATCGGTATAAGTCTGCTGACCAAATACAAGGCGCTGAACGTTGCGATCAAGCTGTACATGAACCAAGCTAAAGTTACTCGCCACCTCCGCATAGATACCGCCAGCATCGACGGTACAATACAAGCGAAACCAGTCGTCATGTATTTCAACACGCAGCTCTAAAATAGCTTTCACGTTGTCCGTGACAAACTTTTGCAGTGCATCGTTGACGTAGGTTTGAGCAACTGGCAAGGATATTTCATCCTCAAGCTTATCGGTGGTTTTGTTATAAATGTTTTTAATCGCTTGGGTAAGACGTTCCCAGCCATCGCTAAATGACTCGTCAAAACGGTAACCAATATCCTCAAAGAATTCCTCAAAACTGTCTGAATCATTCATATTGTCCATATTATCAAAGTTACTCAAACTTATTATCCTTATAATGATGGGGTCGTCATGTAAGCGTTAGGGTAATAATTGCATCTGCGTTTATATTTTATATGGTGCAGGCAAAAATTCATATTTTCTAATTTCTGACTTATAAAACAGTATATATCAAAATGGACGTATGCTGAATGAACGTCTAGGTTTTGTCTGATTGAGCAGGTTTAGTAGATATAGATAAGCAGACAAGTTGATAGCCGCAGTATACGGTTGTGCTAGCGACACAATTCTATGTCATGTTATGATAGCGCCGGCATTGGTCGACAGACTCTTATATTATCATGCTTCTTGCCAATAACCCTTATATTCATTAGCTGAGATTAACTGTGGCCTCTATTAAAGACTCGCAAAGCTACCATTTTTCAGCGCAAGCGCCCAAGCGTGATATCAGCTTGCCGATGGCTGTGGTGATTGCCGTCAGCGTTCATGCGCTGATTATTTTTGGGATTAGCTTCTCGATGGGGCAAGATCCCGCTGGTATGATCCAAGACGTTGCTAAAGCACTGACCGATAATATGCAGCCGAATGAAGATGCACAATTTATTGCCAATGCCTCACAAGAAGGCGGCGGCACTGTGCAGGAGCAATTGCGCCAAGAGACTGACCAGAGCAGTCCGTTGTCAGCTGAACAAATGAGCGAGACGCAAGACGTGATTAACTTGCAGCGCCAAGTACGTCAGCAGCGTTATCAAGAAAGCTATCTGCGTACGACGCTAAGCTGGCGTGAAGCAAGCGTCGAGTCTGACAACGATAGCAAGCAAGAGCAAGATGATATGAAGGCGCAAGAAGAGCGTCTGCGTAAGCAAATTGCTACTTTAGAGGCGCAGCTGTCTCAGCGGCAACAGCTGTATGCGACCAAATCAAAAGTCGTGACTGTCGATAGTAATTCGACAACGCGCGGTGCAGCAGCGGATTATATCAATACCTTTCGTGAGCACGTCGAGCGCGTCGGTAATCTGCAATATCCTACCCAAGCGCGCGCTCAAGGTATTACGGGCGAGGTGCGTTTGATGGTCGTCATCGGTAATGATGGTAATATTAAAGCCATTCGTCTTCTTGAGAGTTCGAACTCGACAATATTAGATGAGGCTGCCAAACAATCGGTCAGACAAGCGGCGCCCTTTGGTAAATTTACCGAAGACATGAATGATATCGTCGAGCTGCGTCTGATACGTACGTATCGCTACAGTGATAAAGTAGATGTGACTTATTAGGTATGCTTAAACTCAGTGAATATCTTATTGGATGATAAATAATGATAAACATCTAAAAGACAAAAAGTATTTATAAAAAACAGTTTTTAAATAAAGAGTCAGTATGGAATTTTTAGGTTTTACCCTTGATATTGCTAGCTTAACAGAAAGTGCTATCAGCATTGCGCTTAAACTTGCTTTTGCCTTATTGATATTTATCGTTGGGCGCTGGTTGGCAAAGAAAGTTGTGGTTATCAGTAATCGCATTATGTTACGTAGCCATTTAGAGGCAACGGCGGCCAATTTTTTAAGCCGCTTATTATATGGCATACTATTGGTTGTTGTTATTTTGGCCGCACTGAGTAAAGTTGGCGTCCAGACCACTTCGGTCGTTGCTATTTTAGGCGGTGCAGCCGTGGCAATTGGCTTGTCACTTAAAGACCAGCTATCGAATTTTGCCGCTGGTATTATGATTGTCACTTTTCGCCCGTTTGTACGCGGCGACTATGTACAGGTTAGCAGTTACACCGGTACAGTGACCGAAATCACCTTGGTCAATACCCATTTGACGACCATCAACAATCACGACGTCATCATTCCCAATAGCGATATCACCACCTCAGCGGTCATTAATTATACGGCGTTGCCCAATCGCCGCGTCGATATCACGGTCGGTATTGGTTATGATGCCGATATCAAAACTGCCAAAGATATTATGCTAAATTTGGCAAAAAACAATCCGATGGCGTTTACTGATCCTGCCCCTGTGATACGTGTGACCAACTTGGGTGACAACTCAGTCGACTTGACCTTAAATGTCTGGACCACCAACGGTGATTGGTGGGCAATGCAATGCGATTTATTAGAACAATTCAAAAACGCGCTCGATGATAAAAATATCGATATTCCATTCCCGCAGCGCAGCGTGCATGTCAAAGGTTTAGATCAAATGATTAACCAGATGGATCAAGCGCAAAAAACCATGTTAAAAAAGGGTTGAAATGAACTGACCCCCAAATATTGGACGGTTTAGTTTACCCCAAGGACTGAGTTCTGTATTGCACAGGACTCAGTCCTTT
>NZ_JBXWIV010000019.1:2615-54009 GCF_058197955.1 Janibacter sp. CoH_79_TC_3 | reverse complement strand
GCGCTCTATAGCATCAATACCTGCGAGCTGGTGCAAGATTCTCGCGGCAACTGGTATGCCTGTATTACGGTTAAAGATTTTCCAACGACTAAATGCGGTACTGGTAAGGTTGGTATTGATTTGGGCTGCAACGGGACGTTAATGGAGCAAAAAATATACTCGCGGGCGGGCTTGGTCGTCTTTAGTAGGAATCCCCTTCACTTTTATGGAGGGGAGGATGTCAAATAAAATATATGTTGCCCGACTAATTAGCCAAGCCAGTAAGTTTATTAATATATATCAAAACGTAACTATAAATAATTTTTAATATTTATTTTAAGTTTTATAAATTATAAAAGTAGCAATATTAGAGTGAAAAGTGGTCTATAAAAAACGGCAAAAAAAAGCCCTTTTTAGATAATTAAAAAGGGCTATCAATTATTTGATAATTTCTAGTTATAACGTATAAGTCTTTCACCATTGATCATGTGGTTTGCGGCTACAATAATTTTATCAATAACCGCGTCCGTAGCTTTAATCATATTTGATAGATGGTAGTGCATTTCATTATAGCTATCGCTCTTATGCACTTTTACAGCAATTAGTAGATTATGTTTATAGCTAACATGACCAGTGTGAGCATCGATTAGACGCGCCAGCTCATTATATATTTCAACTTTGGATAATGTTTCTTGAATATCGTCTAATAGCAGATCATGACAAAATTGATTGCTTGCCTCAAATTCTTGTTCCGTAAGATCACGCTTACCACCTGATGTCTGCTTAACTTTATAAGGGGTGTCTTGGTTCTTATAGAATACTTGGAAAAAGGCGTCAGAACTTTCGACTGTTACTACAACCAAATGGTGGTTACCATCGGCACACCCTAGTTTTAGGTGGCTTGGATTTACAGTTTTCAAGTGCTTCATTAGTGATATTTTCATGCCAACCTCTTCGTATTTATATTTTCACAGGACCCTCTTTGTCTAGGGCCTTTATATTATATCTAAAATATGAGAATACGATAAGTTTATGTTGTGAAATTAATATAAAACTAAGTTAGCGTGTAACCAAAGTACATATGCAAGCTCTCTTGTGAGTGAGCTATGCTGAAGAAACCGTACAGTTAAACTTGGTAAACTAATCGTATTAATCGAAGTTTATCATGGTCAAGAAAATCAGAACCTATAGCACAGAATTTAAAGCTGAAGCCGTCAATAAGATAGCAGACAATAATGGCAATATCTCAGCGACCGCAAAGCAGCTTGGCATCGCCATGCAGACCTTATCTAATTGGCATAATAAAGCCAATCAAGGCAAGCTTATCGGCACAGAACAATATGACCCTGAGCTTATGGCAGCTATTCAGAAGATAAAGCAACTCAAACGACAGCTTAAAGTAGCCGAAGAGGAACGAGAGATATTAAAAAAGGCCACGGCGTACTTCGCGAATGAGGAACGTTAAAAAACAGTTTGGGAGACTGTTTTAGTGACGCAAGTCGAAGGGCTATGCTCGCAGTGACAGTTAGTGAGGTACGCCTTTATCAAAAACAACGATTTTTTCTTTAGCATCACTACTATGTGTCGTGTACTAAAGGTTAAGCATTCTAGCTACTATGACTGGCTGAGTCGTGATATTAGTGAGCAACAGATACACCGTAATCAGTCTGAGCTACTGGTCAGAGCGGCACATAGTGAAACAAAATCACGTTATGGTGCTGATCGACTGCATGCAAAGCTGATAGAGCAAGGGCACGATATTAGCTTGTATATGGTCAGAAGCATTAAAGAAGAACACGGCATCAAATGCCGTCGCCACAAACGTTTTAAAGTCACCACGGACTCCAATCACAATAAGCTTGTCTATCCAAACATACTAAATCAGCAGTTTAATGCTAAGCGCCCTAATGAATCGTGGGTCAGTGATATTACTTATATCTGGACCAATGAGGGCTGGCTGTACTTAGCAGGTGTTAAAGATTTATACACCAAAGAGCTTGTTGGATATGCCATAAGTAAGCGCATGACCGCCGATTTAGTCTGTCGTGCACTCAATATGGCAATCAAAAATGAAAGTCCAAGCCAAGGATTGATTGTGCACTCTGACAGAGGCAGCCAGTATTGTAGTCATGCCTATCACAAAATCATCAAGCAGCATCATTTTAAAGGCTCAATGAGTGGTAAAGGTAATTGCTTTGACAATGCGCCAATAGAGAGTTTCTGGGGCATATTAAAGAATGAGGTTGTATACCATCAGGATTATAAAACAAGGTTTACAGCGACCAATGAGATCACACAGTATATAGAGCTGTACTATAATCAAACTAGAATTCAAAAGGGTTTAGGCTATCGATCGCCAAGGCAGGTGTGGTTTGACTTTTACCGTCAGGCTGCGTAACTAAAATCTCCCAAGTTTAACTGTACGGATTTGACGGCAGGGATCAAATGTCTACTAATTTAAAATCAGAGTTAAATTTTTTTGATATAGATTTTTATCTTTTTTTTCTCTAGACTGTCCTTCTGAACATTTTAGTATGGTTCTTGTCATACTAAAATAATCTGTGGTGTGCATAAAAATTATGCTACCTATGAAAGTCAAAATAAGAAGAGATATCTTGAATAAGTTATCGCTAGCCCTGACGACTCCATTAGTACAAGTTAATGAACTGGTGCTTTAGCGAAAAATCTAAGGAGTCCATACTTGGTTATCAGACTCTAAAAGACTTTCAAGGTATCTAAAGTTATTTAAATATTGATCAGCATACTTTTTAATACATCACCAAGTAGTCAACTCCCTTACTCAGTTAATTATATATTACACGTCATAAGAGAGACTTGATAAACCATCATACATAAATTGTATTTATAGGGAAGTAATATGATTACCAATGGTTTTTCATACGTCGCAATTATCGTGTTTTTTGCAGGTTTAGTTATTTTTACAGAGAAAAGCACTAAACTTAAATTTTTTGAGTATATCCCCGCTATTGTTGTTATCTACTTTGGCGTCATGATTATGTCTTCAATTGGTCTTTGGGAGCGATCAGGAGAAATCGCAGATTCTTACGATGCACTAAAACATGCCATTCTTCCTGCCATGATTTTTTTAATGCTACTCAAAGCAGATTTAAGACAAATCGTCAAACTTGGACCAAAGATGCTTATAGCATTCTTTGCTGCTTCAATTACTATCGGTATTGGTTTTATTGTTACTTACGCCATATTCAAAAGCATGTATCCGCCTGAGGCTTGGAAAGCATTTGCAGCCCTTTCAGGAAGCTGGATGGGTGGTACTGCTAATATGGTAGCAATTCAGGGAGCGCTTGAGATTAATGATGCCGATATGGGTTATACCCTGCTCATTGACTCTATTGATTATGCTGTCTGGGTTATGGTTCTTTTAGCCTTAGTCCCTTACTCAAAAGTGTTCGATAAGTTCACAAAAGCGGATAGCAGCACGCTTGATCAGGTTGCTAAAAACCTAGAAAAAGAAAGTGCAAAGCATAGACAGGAGATCGAATTTTCTGATCTTATGATGCTTACTGGTACAAGTCTTATTATTGCTGCTGGTGCATGGTATCTTGCTGACTTACTCCCTAGCACTAGCTTTTTGAGTGGTACGACTTGGGCGGTCATCATTGCCTCAACTATCGGTATTGCATTGGGTATGACCAAGTTCGGAAAACTTCCAGGTTCGAATCAGATTGCAAACGTCATGCTTTACACCCTAGTTGGTCTCATTGCTTCAGGAGCAAAATTCTCTGAACTGACAGAAGCGCCACTTTACATTTTATCGGGCTTCATGATACTTGGCATACACTTGGTATTGATGATAATTGTCGCCAAAATCTTCAAACTGGATCTGTTCAGTTGCGGCGTCGCCAGTCTGGCAAACGTAGGCGGGGTTGCCTCTGCGCCCATACTTGCAGCCGCTTATGGAGAGGCATTAATTCCTATTGGAGTCCTGATGGCGATGCTTGGTTATATTGTAGGTACCGGTGGTGGACTATTGGTAGGTAGTATTCTCTCAATAATATAATCAAAAGGCATCGTTATGATAAGTTTGTATGATAGAAACACAGTATATGTAGTAGGAAACGGCAAAACAAATCTTGATAATGCTATTACCGAGAGATATAAGATATTTTTTATTGGTTTTGTCATCGATATTACTGATGACAAAATCATTGATCTTGGTTGTTCTACTACCGTTGATATTACCTCAAGCTTTATCAAAAGCATTTTTATAGGGAAAAGCTTTGATGGCTACGATTTTGAGATAGAAAAAGACATAGTGACGAGATATTTTGGAAGCTCGCAAAAAGCCATCATTATTGCCTATAAAGATGCTGTGAAAAAATACACTAAGATAAAAGCTAATATATGAATTCAGCATAGCTAAATAGATATGTTGAACTTATTTATCAAGCACTTGTAAGGAAACGCAATGAAAATTACAGATATAAAAATAGGGTATATATCAGTACCCTTAACTACACCATTCAAAACCGCACTTAGAACCGTTAAAAGTGTCAATGATGTTATCGTTGAAGTACACACGGATATAGGAAATATAGGCTATGGTGAAGCCGCTCCAACAGGCGTTATCACAGGTGATACTACAGGTGCCATCGTTGGCGCTATTGAAGACCATATAAAAAAGGCGCTTATAGGTTTAGATATAGAAGACCTAGAAACTATTATGACCAAGCTTGATAATTGTGTCATTAAAAACTACAGTGCAAAAGCGGCAGTTGATATCGCTATCTACGACCTATTTGGTCAACTCTATAATGCACCCGTGTACAAACTACTTGGTGGCCATAGAAAAGAGTTAACCACAGATATTACGGTCAGTATCAATGAGCCTGATGAGATGGCACAAGATAGTGTTAAAGCGGTTAAATTAGGCTATAAAACGCTGAAAATAAAAGTAGGTAAAGACGGTAAAAAAGATATGTTAAGAATGCAATCTATACGTGATGCCGTCGGTTATGATATCGACTTGAGGATTGATGCCAATCAAGGCTGGAGTCCAAAAGAAGCAGTTAGAGCCCTAAGGAAGATGGAGGATGCTGGACTCAATATAGAGCTTGTTGAACAGCCTGTTGTGGCGCATGATTTGGCAGGATTCAAATACGTAACCGATAATATAGATATTCCAACGGTGGCAGATGAGAGTGTGTTTGGGCCTTATGACGCTTTGAAGATTATGCAACTGGGTGCAGCAGATATCATTAACATAAAGCTTATGAAAACCGGTGGTATCCATAATGCGCTAAGGATCGTCTCTATGGCAGAAGTCTACGGGGTCGAATGTATGATTGGTTCTATGCTTGAGTCAAAAGTCAGCGTAACGGCAGCCGTTCATCTAGCAGCTGCCAAGAGTGTAATCACTAAGTTTGACCTTGATGGACCTATATTATGCAGTGAAGATCATGCTCATGGCGGTGCTATATATGACCATTATAAAATCACGCTAAGTGATGCACCAGGTTTTGGAATTACGGGCATTGATGGCATAGTCTACCAAGACTGAAGAAGTCAAAAGAGCTGGGCAACTATTTATTTAACTTTTAACAATTGACTGATTAAGGTGATGAGTAGTTGTCAATTTTTTAGACTACTAGCCTTTAAAATAGGCTGTCTTAGATTCATCTTTTATTTTGGGTTAGTCAGTGTCTTTATCTCACTTGAGT
This sequence comes from Janibacter sp. CoH_79_TC_3, assembly GCF_058197955.1. Lineage (NCBI taxonomy): Bacteria > Bacillati > Actinomycetota > Actinomycetes > Micrococcales > Intrasporangiaceae > Janibacter > Janibacter sp. CoH_79_TC_3. Next base: position 48,331 of record NZ_JBXWIV010000019.1, on the reverse strand, counting down.
GTGATTGATTACTCTACATAACCCAATTAAGGAAATATTATGCATATCAGTGCCCATTTCGATAGCGGTAATATCGAAGTTATTAATTCAGATGATAAAAATAACATCCAGTTAGCTATTCGTCCAGACGTCGGTGGTGAGTTCTTTCAGTGGTTTAACTTTCTTATCCAAGGTCAGGTGGGTGAGCATTATGTGCTCAACATCGTTAATGCTGGTGGAGCCTCATACCTTGAAGGCTGGGAGAGCTACCAAGCGGTTGCCTCATTCGATCGTGATTATTGGTTTCGTCTGCCCACCTCATATAAAGACGGCACCTTGACCATAGAAGCGGATATGGAATACGAAACGATGCAGATTGCCTATTTTGCCCCTTACAGCTATGAGCGTCATCTGGACCTGTTGGCATCAGTGCAGTTGCATCCGCTAGTGACTTTAGAGCATTTAGGGGAGACGCTTGATAAGCGTGATCTGACAGTGGTAAAAATTGGCGATGGTGATAGTAATAAGCGGAGTATTTGGATTACAGCGCGTCAGCATCCAGGCGAAACCATGGCTGAATGGTTAGTCGATGGACTGATTCATAGCTTACTTGATAATGATAATGCTAGCGCTAGGTTATTATTGGACAAAGCTAACTTCTATATTGTGCCTAATATGAACCCTGATGGTAGTGTGCGCGGACATCTGCGCACCAACGCAGTCGGTACTAATCTTAATAGAGAATGGTCAAACCCAAGTTTAGACAAAAGCCCTGAGGTCTTTTATGTGATCAATAAAATGCAGCAGACTGGTGTTGATCTATTTTATGATGTACACGGTGACGAAGCCTTGCCCTTTGTATTCCTTGCAGGCTCACAAGGTGTGCCAAGTTATAACGACCGCCTATCACGTTTGAGGAAGAGGTTTTCAGAAGTGTTAAAGTTAGCTAGTGCCGATTTTCAAACAGAAAAAGGTTATGAAGTTAATGCACCGGGCAAAGCGAATATGAGCCTCGCTACTAACTGGGTGGCTGAGCGTTTTAATTGTTTGGCTAATACATTAGAGATGCCTTTTAAGGATAATGATAATGTACCTAATGTAGCTACAGGCTGGTCACCAGAGCGTTCAATTAAGCTAGGTGAAGCCTCGTTAGTTGCAATGCTGTCGGTCGTGGATGATTTACGTTAGTTAATGATTTAGACCAACTAATTTAGGTAGATTCTTAAGCAATTAACAATTCAAACCCTAGTAAATACTTCTTGCTAGGGTTTGAATTGTTATAGGACGAAACTAAACTACGAAGTTTAATTCTATTTGGTGATGTTTCACTGCTTACGACTTTTTGTGCGTTATCTATCACTAGCTATGATGGTTACGATAAAGATGAAGTTGTATATAGAGTTGGTGATATCAGCAAGAAGGATGTAGGTGCTAAAATAGGTATGTCTGGAGAGCAAGTGCTAAATAGGACTTACTGGGGAAGACCAGATAACACCTATATTGAGATTGATATGAATAACAAATTTGAATTATGGAATTCTCAGATATATGGAGAGAGAGAAACGGAGTAACACAGAGTATGGGTCTCATTTTTTTCATAAATGGAAAGCTAACTCATATAATAGACCTCTTGCAAAAGTATCAGAGAATTTTACAATAACTCATACATTCACAACTGGCTAGGAACCATGCCAAACACAGATAAGCTTCTCAAACAAAGCAATGCAGGCTTTAAACGCTACACGGGCATTCATAAAGCCACCTTTTATGAAATGCTTGAGGCCATGAAGCACAAAAGACCAAATCAGGTAGACCAAGCGCGCTTAGTCTTGAGGAACAGATATTACTGGCACTTACTTATTGGCGTGAATACCGAACGCTGTACCACATCAGTATGGACTTTGGTATTCATGAGTATTCTGCTAGCCGTATTATTCGAAAAGTAGAAGACATACTGGTTGATTCAGGTAAGTTTGAATTGCCCAAAAAGCTCCCTAGTAGAGTCGATGACGACATCAATTGGTCAGTCGTCATTGTCGATGCAACCGAAGCCCCCATTGAGCGTCCAAAAAAAACCAAAGAGACTACTACAGCGGCAAGAAGAAACAACACACCTTAAAAGCGAAGGTTATCGTTCATTGGCAAACCGGTTTGATATTAGATGTTCAAACGTCTAAAGGCTCTATTCACGATTTTAAGTTGTATAAAGACACTTGTCCTTATTGGCTTACTGACAATGCTAAATTACTAGCAGATAGTGGCTATCAGGGCATTTCAAAGTTACATGAACAGAGCTTCACCCCCCTTTAAAAAGCCTCGTGGGGGTCAGCTGTTAGACCTTTGCAAACAAGCCAATCACTACCTGGCTAAGTTTCGCATTATGGTTGAGTATAAAATAGGCTTAATCAAACGGTACAAAATCGTGGCTCATAAATATCGTAACCGTCGACAGCGCTATGATCTTAGGATGAAGCTATTCGCCAGTATTGTTAATTTCGAGCTTGGTTTATGACTTTTGCATGAGGTCTAATAGTTTTGAAGTTATTAATTATGAAACTGAGGTTAGATTGAGCATAGATTCTCATTTACCTACCTCAGATAATACAATGATACTAGGAGAGCCTGGCTCTGGCAAAATTACATTATTGCGTTATCCTGTATTAGACTTATTATCTACGCATCCCAAACTTGAAAATATAACCAAGAAATGGGGTGACTTACTGAGACCATCCTAAACTCTGTGTGACTGCCATTTAGATTAAATGCCTGCTGATGCGGTCATCAAACATAATCATAAAGCGATGAAGAGCAGACGTCCAGTTACGAATGGGCACTGACCACTTTTTGGACGCATGCTGTGTTGCTAGATAGACCGCCTTGGATGCCGCCTAACTAGACGGGGAAAAGCCGTACAAAAAAGAGGTGATTACACAAGAGTAATCACCTCTATTATTCTACTCATTTCAAACAAATAATCTATCTCACAACTCCGTCGAGGTAAATGCTCCGTAGCTATGAGCAAGTTCATTATCGGGAAGCACAGGCGCAATCGCATCCCACAACTCAACCACATAGCCGTTCTCAACACGCCACAGCTCGCAGAATGAATGGCGCTCACCGCCGATAGAGCCTTCAGAATGTGTCAATATAAAGTTACCGTCGGCAACAGTACGATGCAACGTGTCATAAGTCAGTACGCCGTTGTCCTGTTTAAGATTCTCCAAAAACTCAATCATGTTCGTAACACCATCAGCGATATCACCGGAGTGCTGCGTGAATGTGCCATCTGGTCGAGCAAATCCGATCATAGATTGATAATCTTGTGAGTGGAGGAAAGTGTGCCAAACTTCCTTAACAAGTGTACGATTAGTCTCAGTGTTTGCTGATCTATCGACCTCAGTCGGTCCGTCTAATTGTGTGTGTCCAGAATCATTGGGAGTTGTCTCGGTAACCAGTCCATCCCAATGTTCAACGATCTTGCCATCAGCAACACGGTAAATATCGAAGCCGACGTACAACTCATCTGGATCTAGCCCTGGGTAAGAGCCGTGTAAGGCGACCAACCCATTCGCCTCATCCACTAATACACGCGCCACGTCATGGCGCATATTTGGAGCGCCAGCAACAAGATCTCTCAAACCTTGTAATCCATTAGCAACGAGCGGTGAATGCTCAACGTAATCAGGCGAGAAGTTGCGATCTAGAGTGGTCACATCGTGTTCAGTAAATAATTCTCGGTCGGCAGTAACCACGAGTTCACGAATATCAGTCATGTCCGTCATGTCGATTTTCTCCTTCTATATAATATTCTATATCACATTTGCAGTTATTCCATTGAACTCATGACGTGCTTGAGTCGGGTATACTCCTCTACACCATACCTAGACAAATCCTTGCCGTAGCCAGAGTTTTTAAAGCCACCATGAGGCATCTCTGCGACAAGGGGTATATGGCAGTTAATCCAGACACATCCAAAATCTAAGTCTCGCGATACTCGCAACGCTCTAGCATGATCCTTCGTCCATACTGAAGACGCTAAGCCATACTCTACGTCATTGGACATGCGTACCGCCTCTTCTTCCGTCGAGAACGTCTGCACTGTGATAACGGGCCCAAAAATTTCGTCCTGAATGACCTCGTCGTCCTGACGCAAACCATCGACCACAGTAGGCTCAAAGAAGAAGCCTGACATATCTTTGGCTCGCTTACCTCCAGTTACTATCTTAGCATGGTCAGGCAGACGCTCTAATAAACCCTCAATCCGCTCAAGTTGGCTTGCATTATTGAGAGGCCCGTACAGAATATCTTCTTTCTCAGGTGTTCCGTAAGCCGTAGCTTCGGCGGCCTCGACTAGCTTAGCGAGGAAGTCATCATGGATTGATTCCTGAACGAGGATTCGGGTGGACGACGTACAGTCTTGACCAGCGTTGAAGAAACCAGTCTCAGCGAGTTTAGTGGCGGCGGCGTCAAGGTCGGCGTCATCAAAAACCACACACGGAGCCTTACCGCCCAACTCCAAATGCACTCTAGTCAGATTCTTCGCTGCAGCTGCAGCGACTGCCATACCTGCTTTGACTGAACCAGTAATTGCTACCAGTCCAGGCACCTTCGAGCTTGATAATAAAGCACCGGTCTCGCCATCACCTAGTACTACGTTAAACGTACCTTCGGGCAGGAACTCTGCTGCAATCTCCGCCATCAATAGCGTGGAATCAGGCGTAGTATCTGACGGCTTTAGAACAATCGTGTTTCCGGCCGCAAGCGCAGGCCCTATCTTCCATATTGCCATCATAATTGGATAGTTCCATGGAGTAATCTGCCCAACAACGCCGATTGGTTCGCGACGAAGTGCTGAGTTAAAGCCTTCTAAGTACTCACCTGATGGAGCACCATTGAGCATACGTGCTGCACCCGCAAAGAATCTTAATTGGTCAATACCAGTATCTACTTCCTCCGAAGCAACCAAATACTTTGGCTGACCAGTATTGAGCACTTGAGCCTCTACTAGGTCATCACGACGTGCCTCTAGAGCATCAGCGATTTTTAGCATTGCTGCTTGCCGTTCCGAAGGAGTAGTACGTCCCCATGTGGCTGTAGCAGCTTCAGCTGCAGCGTATGCTTCCTCGACGTCTTGTTTATTGGAAATCGGAGACTTACCAATGCTCTCTCCGGTCGTTGGGTCAATTAAATCGAAGTTCACTGAGCTATGTGACTTAACGTATCTGTTGTTTACGAAGTTCTGACGCTGACTCATTATGTGCTCCTGATATATATGATTAATAACATCAAAGCTAGCACGGTTCATATAGAGTTGCAAACGATAGTCAGACATACTAAACCGTCCCGACTATTTCGGAGGCTATTTATTTCAGTTAGGCCACTTGGGCTAACTGACTAAGGTTATCATAATACTGTCTTTCAAATTCAAAAGGTGACACATAACCAATTATTCTATGCAGTTGTATTTTATTGAATCTGAAAAGTGTTAAAAATCGATTTAGCTTTGCAAAACGAAGAATGATCTCAAATAGGCCGCTTAAAACAATCAGCGTACTTTTTAATGTGAAATGACTCTATTCTTACTGTTTAACTAGTAGCTAAAAATTATTGAAAATAAGAGTGCCCTTAAACCACAATGTTCACGCCGATTGCTATCAACACTAAACCGCCCAAAGCTTCCGTCCAACTGCCTAGCCATGTTCCTGACTGGCGTCCTGTATAAGCGCCTAAAACACTTACAACAGCCATTGTGAGTGCGATAATTAAACAGTCAACATAAACATTAACAGCCAGCAGGTTTAAAGTAAACCATGCTGCCATGGCATCGAGACTCGTTGCTATAGCCAACGACAGCAATGTTTTATGACTTAAATTGATCCGAGTCTCATCATCGTTAACAGAGCGCGACTCATAGAGCATCTTGATACCAAGCGCTACCAATATAATAAAAGCAACCCAAGCGAGCCTTTTCCAAAAAGTGTGTAACTACTTATCTCGCCGAACTATTTAATTTATAAATTAAACCTGTACGATTATTAACTTGTTTTTTCTCATACATATTTCTCAAATGTTTCTTTACAGTATTAATAGTAATAAATAACTGATTTGCAATTTCTATATTCGAGTGTCCTTTTACAATCAACCGATAAATTTCCAACTCTCTGTTCGAAAGTATAGTTTTCGGTTCTGCGTCCGAATTAACTAGCACATTAACAGTGGCAATGTCTTTGATGCGCATCGAATTTATAACTAAGTGCTGCATATGTGTAGATAGTGTCTGTAGAACAGCTTTATCATTTCTCGTAAAAACTCTTTCTCCTTTAAATCTGACAAATCCTATTCCTGCATAAATAGCAGTTGCCGTAGAAAGGTACATAACCATCTGATCGATAATTTCATGACGCTCGATAAACTTATGATAAGAAGAGCTTATCAGCTGCTTTGGTGTTGCCACCTCTCCTATTAGATATACAGACTCTTTGCTACATTTTAAGTTAGGCAAATGCTTTTTAGGATGCATCACATCATTCATGCTGTGAGTCTCTTTATAATCAAGAATCAGTTGTTCGCTGAAATTATAGAATTTCAAGCTATGCATATTACACTTTTCGTCTGCATACCAAAGTAACGAATGATGGAATTGAAAGAGCTCAGAAAATAACGGTTGAATCTGCTTGTGATCGGAGAGAGAGCTATTAATAAAATGTATGATGTTCCGATAATCTGCTTTCTTTATATTCATAAGTCATCCTCACATCTTGTTATCAGGCTACAAGTTTGCTCGTTAATATCGATGCTTCCAGTGCAAAAGAGCTGAAAACCTATCTTTTAAAATTATCCTTTTAGGTAATATACAGTAGCCTAATAATTTGGAATGATAGGTTTCAACATTCATGCTACAGAGCTTAAGACAAGGAAGTCAAATGAAGAAAACAGGTTTTATTTATGATGAAAGCTATTTCTGGCACGATAACGGCTCAGGTGCATTGCATTTAGCGTCAGGTGGTTACGTACAAAGTCACGTATACGGAGAAGATCCTGAAACGAAAAGACGTTTTAAAAACTTGATGGATATCTGTGGTTTGACTCCTCAGTTGGAGTCGATAGCTCCGGAACGCGCTACAAGAGAAGATATCGAGTTATTTCACCTGCCAAGCTATATTGATAAAGTGAAAGAATTAAGTGACGCAAACGGTGGTGATGCAGGACAAATTGCTATTGTAGGTAGAGGCTCTTATGAAATTGCTCTCCTATCTGCAGGTGGAGCAATGACTGCTGTGGATTCTGTTATGGATGGGAATGTGCAAAACGTTTACGCATTAACAAGACCACCAGGTCATCACGCTGAAGCACAAGAAGGGATGGGATTTTGCTTATTCAATAATGTAGCAATCGCAGCAAAGCATGCTAAACGAAAGTATAATTTAGAGCGTATTCTTGTACTTGATTGGGATGTCCACCATGGTAATGGTACAGAACAGGCATTTTACGAGGATGACAGCACATTATTCATCTCCTTACATCAAGATCGCTTATTCCCTGCTGAGCGCGGTTATGTTGAGCACACTGGTGAAGGCAAAGGTGAAGGCTATAATGTCAATATCCCATTGCCAGCTGGTACTGGCAACGCTGGATATATGAATGCATTTGAGAAGGTTGTTGGTCCAATTGTTGATCAATTTAAACCTGAGCTTATCATAGTATCCGCAGGACAAGATCCAAACTTCTTCGATCCATTAGCACGAATGATGGTGACAGCAGACGGTTTCGGACGCTTTGCAAATTTTATGAAAAATCTTGCTGAAAAACATTGTGATGGCCGTTTAGTATTGTGTCATGAAGGAGGATACAGCGCTGCATACGTTCCTTTCTGCTCATTGGCTATTGTAGAAGCAATAAGCGGAATAAAAACAGATGTAGAAGATCCATTCATGGAGGGCTTCGGTTGTCCAGTTGAGACTTTATTTCCCCATGAAGAAGATGCTGTTCAAGCTGTTATTAAACAACAATCAAAATACTGGAAATTTGAATAGCGTAATATCTTCTTATGTTCACTTGGTACTAAAATATACATGATTATTAGTGCATATATAGATTGCTCTATAATGAAGAAGTCGTTGTAAAAATCGGTAAGTATTCGATTTATTTTATTTATTAGAGGCCTTATGGTTAGGATGATTACCGAGTTATTACCTGTAGAGACTATCATTTTTCTTTAATATATTTATTTTCTTTTTTAAAATATTTATATAAATAGATGATGCTTTCCGATTCACTTCGGAAAGCATCATATTTCGTGCTTAGCAATATTTTAATGCTGCAAATGGAATTCAGCAAGAGAGTCAAAAAAAACAACCAAGGAGAGGGATTTTATGACTTATCAAAAATTAGACAATGAGTTGTCCGCAAGCCAACAAGTAACTAATTGGCTGCAAGATTTTGATCAAGCTTTGAATACAAAGAATATAGACAAAGCAGTTGAGTGTTTTGAAACAGAAGGCTACTGGCGTGATTTAGTCTCATTTACTTGGAATATAAAAACGTTAGAGGGGCAAGATGACATTAAAGAGATGCTTTCACACACCTTGGAAACTACTGAGCCGTATGAATGGCAGCTTGATGGAGAAGCAGTAGAAAATGATGGTGTAGTAGAGGCTTGGATTAGCTTCAACACTAAAGTAGCTAGAGGGTACGGCCACTTGCGCTTGCGTGATGGTAAAGCTTGGACGTTATTAACCACTATGACTGAGCTTAAAGATTTCCCAGAAAAGCGTAAGAAATTACGCTCAAAAGGTGCTGAGCATGGTGTTAATCCTGATCGTTTAACGTGGCAGCAAAAACGTGAGCTTGAAGAGAGTAATCTTGGTTATAGTGAGCAACCTTATTGCCTAGTTATTGGTGGCGGACAAGGTGGTATAGGTCTAGGAGCTCGCCTACGGCAACTAGAAGTGCCTACGATTATTATTGATAAGCAACCAAAGCCAGGTGACACTTGGCGTAACCGTTACAAATCATTATGTTTGCATGATCCTGTATGGTTCGACCATATGCCGTATATTCCATTTCCTGAGAATTGGCCAGTATTTACGCCAAAGGATAAGGTTGGTGATTGGTTAGAAATGTACACTAAGATTATGGAGTTAAACTACTGGGGATCGACTGAATGTATCAGTGCTGCTTTTGATGAAGAATTACAGCAGTGGAATGTAGAGGTTAATAGAGCGGGTGAACGTTTAGTATTACATCCTAAACAATTAGTCTTAGCAACTGGTATGTCAGGATTACCAAATGTTCCTAAAATTCCTGGTATGGAGGATTTTTCTGGAGAGCAACAGCACTCTAGCCAACATCCAGGTGGTGAAGCTTATCGAGGTAAAAAGTGTATTGTACTAGGTGCAAACAATTCGGCGCATGATATTTGCGCTGCCCTTTGGGAAAATGGTGCAGATGTCACCATGGTACAACGATCATCGACGCATATTATCAAATCAGATACCTTGATGGATGAGGTATTGGGTGGTTTATATTCGGAAGAAGCAGTTGAGAAAGGAATTACCACTTATAAGGCAGATCTAACTTTTGGCTCTATTCCTTTTAAAATCATGCCACAATTTCATGAGCCTGTTTACCGTAAAGTAGCAGAGTTAGATGCTGACTTTTATCAGAAACTAACCGATGCAGGCTTTATGCTCGACTTTGGTGAAGATCATACCGGTCTATTTATGAAATATTTGCGTCGAGGTTCTGGTTATTATATCGATGTCGGTGCTTCTGAACTTGTAGCAGAAGGGAAAATAAAGCTTAAACCAAAAGTAGGTATTGATCATATTAAATCTCATTCAGTGGTACTAACTGATGGCACAGAACTAGAAGCTGATCTAATTGTGTATGCCACTGGATATGGGTCCATGAATGGTTGGGCCGCAAAAATAATTTCACAAGAGGTAGCCGATAAAGTCGGTAAGTGTTGGGGCATGGGCTCAGATACAGCCAAAGATCCAGGCCCTTGGGAAGGTGAGTTAAGAAATATGTGGAAACCAACGCAACAACAGGCGTTATGGTTCCATGGCGGTAACTTACATCAATCTCGACATTATTCTCAATACTTGTCGCTGCAGCTCAAAGCGAGAATGGAGGGTATAGAGACCCCTATTTACGGTTTGCAAGAAGTTCATCACTTAGAGTAAGTTTAATATTACTGCTGTGAGTAACTTATAAAAAACCATAAATTTAATGGCCGTACTGGTTTTGTTCAGTACGGCCATTTTTGTATTAGCAACTTTATGAAGAGTTTTGAAATAAATATCTGGGACTTGATATTATGTACCAAATCTCACATTGTCATAATGAATATATGAGTGAGAGGCAGTTTGGACCTCCCCGACTATATCGGAGGCTGATTTACTTTAGTCAGGCAGCGATGCCTGACAGGGTTAAATTATCATAATATCGTCTTTCAAACTCAAAAGGTGACACATAACCAATCATGCTATGCAAACGCTTTAATCATGAACAATCTCGAATTATAGAACCTTAACTCTAGTTCTCATCATTTGTGCTATATTTCTTATTATTAAACTCAAATTTGAGCTGTATCCACTCTAATTGAAAATGTTTGCACCTCAATAAATATAATCAGATGCATGGATCAGTAGTAGCTCACTTCAAAATTTTAAAGCTTAGTATTAGGGAGTTATGCTGATATTTTGGTTTAAAACGCAGATAAACTGATAAGATTCGAAGTACTTAAAATAGGATGTACTTATGCTAGAAATGCACGAAGCCCAAAGTATCGACAGTGTGACTACTGAAGAGCAGCGTCTAGATATTAGTGATAAAGCTCTTTTTGACTCAGAATTTTTCCAGACTGCCAAAAATAAGAATAAGCTATTAAGAGTCGCTCTATTAAACAGTTACTTGAAAGGACAGAGCCACCTTATTGAGGTAGATAGTAATACTATCCTTACTGGTCGTAACAGCGCAGGCAAGACTACCTTGATGGGCGCTATCGTACCTTTTTTTGGTACCAAGCTTAGCAGTATCTCTAAAAAGTCAGAGGTGCATAAAAGCTTTGTGGAATTCTATCTGCCTTATGCCAACAGCTATATTGTTTACGAATACATAAGAGATGGTCAAAAGAAGTGCGTATTAATTAGGAATAGCGGCGGCGTTCAGGTTTTTAACTTTATTGATTCGGAATATCAAGAGAAATGGTTTGTCAGTCTTGACGTGCAGGGTAAGCGCTGCTTTCATCAGTTTGAGGCTATAAGAACAAACATTGAATCAGATGGAATCTTTATCTCTAAAAACGTACGCCAATTGTCATACGAAGCCATTATTAGTAACTGCCCTCCTCATCGTGTTAAGGCATCTATACGCTCAACTGACAGCCTCAGAAGTATATCCGCCCTACGCAATGACTTTTCATTAGCGACAGGAAAAGGGAGCTTTTATGGTTTTGCTTCAATTGCCAGCAACATACTACAAACCAAGCTAGAATTTAATGAGATATGTGAGTTTTTAGTAGAAGCGATGAAGGCCGAGAACAAGGTTAGAGACAATGAGATTATTATCGACTCTAAGGGTGTTGATACCGCTAAGTGGGTACGCCAACGTGATACTTGGGGCAAGATAGAAGTACTAAGACCACAGTTTGACCGCCTATCCTTAGCAGTCAAGATGAACGCCTCCAACCAAAGTGAATTATCTGCAGATATCAGCATCATGACCGGTCTACTAACTGAATTTAATAACAAAATAAGTAGCAACAAAGATTTATTGAACCAGTATCAAAACTCTATTAATCTGCTTAAAAGTGATATCGAAGAGGTAACGGCTCAGTGGAAGCGAGATAAAAGTGATTTAGTAACCCAAATAAGCCATCTAACTTCGGATATTAATAAGCTTGAGACGCGCAGACTTGAATTTGAAAATGGCATTACTGGCAATCACCTACCTATAAATGAGTTAAAAGAGCTGTCATCCCAGATACAAGCTCTCAATACTCAAAAAGAGCATCAAGAAAGCCTGTTAAATGATTATGAAGATAAAGAGCGTGAGGCTGCCGCAGTCATCAAACAAATAGAGGCCATACTACAGAAAGAATTGTTGGCAACTGAAAACACTTTGGCTCAGAAACTTGCCAGCATCGAACATGAGATTACTAAGGCAGACGGTGTTTACGAGCATGCCTATTCTGAATTAATGAAATCAGAATACGCTCATATAGAATCGATTCACAGCAACGCCAAAATTCAGATAGATAATATCCGTGACAAGCTACAACAACTAAAAATAGATAAAGCCCTTCTTGATCAGTCTGTCACCAGTATTGATATCAGCCCTAAATATAAGCAAGATTTGGCGCAAGTTGCCAGCGAGATACGAGTTAGACGAGAGCAGTTAAGTCAAGATATAGAAAACGAAAGCGTAGCTAAAGATGAAGGACGCGCCGCACAAGCAGAAAATAGCACCCTGCAAAGTGAGCTTGTTGAGATTTCACGAAGTATAGAGAAGTTTCAAGCGGATCATAAAAACCTTCAGGACTTATTAAAAGGCGATACCTTATTTAGCTTTTTGCTACAAAGCGAAGAGAATCCGGGTTTAGTTGCTACCGTAGATCAAGTGAGACGAGCCATAGATCCTGCACTACTTAATCGTACCGACCTAGAACCTTCATGGTTAGATATAGATATTAAAGACAGGCATATCGAAACTAATGATTCTTTATATGGCCTGATTATAGACACATCAAAAATAGACAACTCAAAAAGTCAGTCTCGCCGTGAAATTACTCAGCAGATGCTCAATATTGATACTCAGATCTTAGACAAACATGAGCAGAAAAAAGTAATTGAGTCTGAGCTACTTGTCAGCCAGAAAAGAATAAAACTCGCAAGAGATGAGAGCTATCAAGCTAGCGTCAATACGACTAAAACTAAAGAATCTATAGAGAGTCTTGAGCAAAGTAGTAAACAGCTAGAGCTACGGGCTAAAGCAGATATTGAGGATAGAAAAACTAAGCTTGCTCAGCAAGTAGCGGATTTAAGCAGCGAGATTGCTGGCAAGCAAAATGAGCTGACTAATATAGAGCGCGATGTTCAGCAAGATATTGATGATATCAAGCAACAGGATAAGATTAAGCTTGAGCAATTAAAAACGACTAAAGCCCAAAGAAAAGAGCAACTCGATCAAGACAAAAAGGCCGCTACCGATAAGGCGCAACAAGAGAGTACTAATGCTCGCCAGCGCCGAGACAATGCTCTTAATGCTAACGGCTATGACGATAGTGTGATCATTGGTGTTAGGGATACTATCAAAGATATTAACGCTCAGCTCAAACGTGCTGAAGCTGCAAAGTTGCGCGTTGGCTTATATAAAGATTTTCTAACTGAAGAGTACACACAAGCTAACGCCTTTATGCTCAAACGCAGTGAGATTGAGTCTATTATTATCACTAAAACTCAGTCCTTTGATGAAGCTATTGAGGGGAAAACCAAAGAAGCTACTCGTTTGTCGGAGGAAGCCTCTAGCATCGAGCAAGACTTAGCAGCAGCTAACTCTGATTTTGAGCGATTAGAAATCACCCTTAAAGCCGCTAATAACACCTTTATAAGTACACTCGTGCCAAATCAGCCAACACCCGCAGAGTTTGCCTCAAAAACCCTATTTGAGCTACATGATACTGCTCTATCCGTACTTGATAAATCAAAAGAGACCATTGAGAATACTAGGAATACCATAAAAGAAGGTATCGACATACTCACCGCTGTAAAATCACCTTTTATTAATAATGAGAGCATGTTTGAGACTCTACTTGCTAATGACAGTACGATAGGACGTCCTGATGACTATAACTGGTTCATACAAGCGCGTATTTTTACTGAGTATTTAAACAATGAACATGAGACTAGAAAAGAGGTCATCATCAATCACTATCTGGTCGAAGCTCATAAAATTCGCGATTTTAAATTCAAACTCGACCAAGCGCATCATAGTCTAACCACATTCTCAAACCGTATTAATCGTAGCTGTAGAGAAGTCTGTGATAAGTTAGGCGCTTTGGCTATTGAGAATCTGAAGATTACGCTAACCTCTAGTATTAGAGATAACGAATGGTATTCGGTACTCAATACCTTTACTGAGGCATTCGAAGAATGGGTTAACAAGGATATTCATGACAGGTATCGCATGCCTGATGAAGATCTTTTAATGAAGCTCGACCAAGTACAAAGCTATATTGGTCAAAATAAAATGAATATCAAACTCTCAGAACAGTTCTTTGTCAGCTTAACAGTGAAACAAAGAGGTAAAGAGGAGCAGCATACCGACCGCGCCAAGTCTTTCCCAGACATCGGCTCAAATGGCACCATGCGTATTGCGCAGTTGATCATTTATATTGCCCTACTTTCAGTCATATCTACCACCGACACCAGTGAGCTCAAGTTCTTTATTGATGAAGTGGGTGTGCTTGACCCTACTAATACCCAAGAGCTACTAGGCTTACTACAAAAACTTGGTATTTCAGCCATGTGCGCTGCTCCAGAAAACCCACATGATGCTGTGATTCCCCTGTTCTCTAACAACATTGGCTGCGCTTATGATGTTAATACCTTTAGGTATGAGCTATCACAGACAGATGATATGTACTCGCTAACTCAGGACCATCAGTTAGAGCAATATGGAGTATTCGAAGAATGAAAGAACATGACATATTAAGAATGATAATGCAGAACAAGCTTATCTGTCCTGTCAGCGAACCTGAAGCCTACAAGTGGTTAAAAGATAGTGAAGATAATTTCAATCGTATCTCAAACCATCTTAAACCCTTTGGCGTTAAGCTTATTTCTATGTGTGATGGCGATGTTTTTGCTGGCTTGAACACCGTACCATCTGAGTCTGACAAAAAGGCAATCTCTAAACAGTTCCATGATATATACAACAACATTGGACCAATTATTGAGATGCTGACTTGTCTTGCCAGCGCTGATGAGAATAATAACGCCTTGGTAATGGGTGACAAACTTAAACAAGCTGAGTTAGTACTGGCTGCTAATGACAATAAACATTTTGAGAGTATGCTTAATCAAGTCTCTGAAATTACGGGTGCTACCAAAAAACCCAATGATCAACAGGTAGAAGCACTGCTTGAGCGACTAAGGAAGCATGACATTGTCATCTTGTCCAATAGCGCTCAAAAGATATACCGTGTTACTGGCATGATTAGTTATATTAGCAAAATCTTTGAATACATCACCGAAAACCTTTTTGATGATTTTGATGAAGAAGAGATTGAACTGCAGCAAGGGCTCGGATTATGAGCGAGGGTATAAAACTTACCGAGGATAAGATAAAAACCTTGGGCCGAGCAATTACGGATAAAGCCGATGTGCTCTTTGAGGCTTACTCTCCTGAAGGGTGTTACGGTGCCGTAAATACAAGCTCCAAACAGTATAAAATTCTTCGTGATAGTGGCATCATAAGCATTAATGCCAATAGTATTACGCTTGGATCTAGTTTTAGGGATATTTTGAGAACGGCTGATCAAAAGTCTTACCGTACTCACACTATGCCAGACGTAGAGGACTGGAAGCAAAATATTCACCATTCTATTCAAATGGCACAAGCTGCGTCAGACTCATTTGATGAAACTCATGATGAGATGATGCACTTAGCGAATATCCGAGATGAGGCCAATATGCTATCAGAGGCTTTAGGCCGCGAGATGGCAAATATAGAGTACATAATTAACTCAGATCTAAATAATACCCCTAACATAAAAGCTAAGCGTATTATCCTTGAAAGTTTAAATAAAAAAATTAAATCACAGATTCAAAAAACAGCTATTTTGGGTCGTGAAGAGCTTTATAAACTTCATGGCGACTATACTAAAGCTGCTGTCATACTAGATGAGTATCTATCCGACTCTATCGTTAGATTTAACCATGAAATGGGCGTTCATCTAGATAAGACTATCCTGCTTATCGACAAACTAAAAAAAGATCAGAACCGCCAGAATAAGATACTTTGGCAACTGCATAAAGCACTCAGAAACGAGCAGTTTATCCCAAAGCAGATGGGGCTTGAGTTAAGAGATATTGAGAGCATAGGCTTGGCATTTGGTGGTATAGACGTCAGTGATAATCTTTATAACATTGAATTAAGCGACGACAGCTACTTACTCGCGACCATCATGGGTAAACTTGCCAGCAGCAAACCCATTACTCAAGGTAGAGATATTAAGGTTTATGATGGCGAATATGTTGAATCAATAGATAGGGTTGAACAACAAAAACCCTCACCTGAAAAGCTTTGGGTCTTAAAATATCTCTCCAATAATAATACTGATGATCTAAGCAAATCTTACTCGGTTAGAGAGTACTGGCAAACTGCAGGCTTGAGCCATGTCGTGGAATACAAAGCCTTTTTAGCTTTAGTGCTTAAAGTCTGTGGGAGCAACTTCAAGAACGATCATATTATTAAGAAAAAAGACACTTGCTACTGGAAGCTTTATCTAAAAAAGAGATGGCTGTCCGATACTTGTGACACTCTGTATATAACAGATGCCAAGTACGTCAGATGCCATACCACCTCTACCGAACCTAGTGAAAACGAATTATGGACGCCAAACTCGCTCAGCGCTTAGAGAGTAGTAAGACTTTGCTTGATATACAACAAAAGCTACAGGCTGGCGAGGATACCATCGCTTTTAGGACACCTAGCAATGTCTTTGCGCTACTGGTCGTTTATGATGCAGATATAGGTCACAAAATAGGACGCACTATACATATAAAGCCGGGTGGCTGGAACCGTATTGTTAGCCTAATAAAAGCACATACCAAGATAGACATCACGCACGACGATATAGCAGCAATGAAAACCAAAGATCGTGTCGACAACAGCTTGACTATGTCCAATGAAAAGATGCTGAGTAAAGCCCCCACAGAAGGATTCTTCGAATTACGACTTTTAGGTTCTGACGATGATTTGGTCATTGCTACCCAGAATTATATCCATAGAGCCTCTAAACAAAATGCCTATCTCGGTGTTCACAGTGATGATTTGATGCAATGGAATATTGATAATCTTATTGTCATAGAGAACTTCACTAGCTTTTGTCGTTTTACTGAGCAAGACTTAGCATTAATAGAAGGCTGGCATGGTCAAACTACCGCTTTAGTCTATAGAGGCCATAAGGCTGGTAATGCCGCTTTAATTTATGAGAGCCTTAAAAATATTAAGTGCTGTAAATATGTATTTGCTGACTACGATTTTGCTGGTCTAAGTATCGCGCAATCCATCGGGGAGGCAGTTTTAGCTAATGGCGTTATTCTACCTAAAGAGCCTTGGTTAAAGAACAATGAAATGCTAGATATGAATAAAAAGCAAACTAGGTTGGTGCAGGCTCATATCACCGTTAGCCACCCTGCTCTGCAGCCCTACTATAACCATCTAAAAGATAATTTCTTAGCAATAACTCAAGAAGCCTTAGTCGCTAGATCGATACCTTTAACCGTTGTTAGTGTTTGAATTGAATTAAATTATAACTATATTGTTAATTTAAACTATAACCTATTAGGTAGTAGCTCCCTCAACATTATGCTGTTCGAAACATCATTGATATCTAGACTTGCTACGAATTTATTTAACTCTGATGAGTCGAAAAAGCTCTATATTCTATTAGGGCGTGTCCTCATTTTGAAAATAAGGTGATAAAAATGAGGTAAATTGCAGCCAAACAAGAAAAATAGTGCAGTTGATATCGAGATATGAACCAGCTATTTGACGCAGTTTGGCAAAGATTTAACCGTTTTTAGCCCATTTAAAGTTTCATGCTCAGATTGAAGACACGCCCTAGTTATATAGTGTATAGGGTTGAGGTATAAACTCTATTTTTCTCATGTGGCGTCGTCAATATCGGGGGTTTGATTAATTTTACAGGTGATTATGATCAGAATAAAAATGTTCCCCGCTAAGAACGGTGATTCCTTCTTGATTCAGACTGGAACCATGCAGAACGATTATATTCTTATTGATGGTGGTTACAGTTCAACCTTTACTAACTATATTAAGCCAGAGTTAATGAAGTTAAATGAACAGAACTACAAACTAGGATTAGTAGTCAACACTCATATAGATGAAGATCACATTAAGGGAATAATTAAGTTCGTTCAAGACAACGGAGTTAGCACTCATACTAGTGTTATTCCAATTGAAAAATTTTGGCACAATAGCCTTAGATCTATAACTAATACTATTAATTCGCCAAGTCAATACAGTAAACCCGATAAAGAGTTATTAGCTCAAATATCTACTATGGGTTATTCAAATCGCGATGCAGATGATAGTGAGATTAGTGCCAGACAAGGCAGCTCTCTTGCAAAATTCTTGGTTCAATATAAGTATAACTGGAATTCAGGAGAAGGCTATCAAAGTATCAATACTCAAACCATGCCTACATTCTCACTAAAAGACAATGAAGAAGTGAGCATTAAAGTGCTTTCTCCAACTCCTGATGCGCTTGAGCAATTAGGAAATAAATGGAAGAAAGACTTAAAAAAGCTAGGTTTTGCAGGAAATGCTTTAAATCAAGAGTTTGATGATGGTTTCGAATTTTTATTATCTAAAAATCAAGCTAACAAAATTTCCAACCTAATTTCATCTAGTGAAAAGGAACTAGAAGATATATATATACCTGATACATCCATTACAAACCGTTCTTCTATAAGCATTATTATTGAGTGCGAAGGAAAAAAGTTGCTATTTCTTGGAGATTCTTGGTCAGAAGATATTGAAAGCTCATTAATAGCTTTATATGGTCACGACAAGCAAATTATCTTTGATGCCATTAAAGTCTCTCATCATGGTAGCTTAAATAATACAAGTCCTAGACTTCTATCTTTAGTAGACTCCCCATTATATTTCATATCTACTAATGGTAAAAAGCATAATCACCCTGATATGCCCTTGATGAAGGCTATCATACAAAGGCCTTCAGATTTTAATAGAAAAATATATTTTAGCGAAAAAAATAAAAATGCTCAATCTCTATACCCACTTCAAAAAGAGTTTGATTTTGAGGTCATTGAGCAAGCTAACGAATGGATTCATATCTAAGGATAATTATGCTTGAAAATATCTTACAACAAATAGTCTGTAAAATCGTATGCGGTACTGATAACGGTACAGGCTTTCTAATATCAAAAAATAAACTGCTCACTGCTAGGCATTGTATTTCTGACTATATCGATGAGCAAAAAGAAATTGAAATATTTTTAAATAATGAAAAGATAGACACTAATGTTCATCTACTTTACAACGATGCAGATATTGATGTTGCCATACTCGAAGTAGATTCAAATTTTGACGTTGAGCAAATTTGCTTATCGGCTATCAAACCTCGACAAAAAAAGCAGTGGACTTCATGGGGTTTTCCTGATGCTAAAACTTATGGTCAGTTCACATACGGTCAAGTAGCCGATGTACTATCAACTACAGTTGCTCGGTCTGATATCGATTTAACAATAAACCCTGAATACTCTCTTTCTGATTACTCCGGTTTATCAGGAGCACCTGTTATTGTAGATAATAAGATTGTTGGTATATTACGTTTGCAGACAGATAACTCTCTTAACGCTTTAAGTATTGATAGCTTTAAAGATGTTTTGACTAATCTCGATATTGAATTCGAAACTGACTCCGAATCTGAAGAAGTTAGTGATGGTATTGTTGTTCGTAGTGACTTTCAAAATGAGTTTGAAACTAAATTACTGTCTTCAAACATATCTTATATACTACTATTAGGTGTTCATGGCATAGGCAAGACTACGTTTTGTCGAGAATTCGCACCTTTAAACACCTCTATTTTATTTGGCGGTACTTACAGTCTAACGTCAGAGAAAAACGGTAAGAGTATTCTCGTTAAGGCACAACCTCAAGAGCTATATGACTGGTTAAATGTCAAAATAAGCACTTTACTTGGTTTAGCAGTGCCAGCGGAATCTAATAGCCTGAATCTTTCTAAGATTCAATCTAATATCTTTGAACTTTTACAAAGACTCTCAAAACACTGTGTAGATGAGAATAAAAAAGCAGTTTTTTTCATTGATGCTATAAATGAATTAGCACTTAAGGATTCACAGTCTCTAAATACTTTACTAGCAGTATTACCAATTAGCTTACCTGATAGTATTCAGATAGTTTTTACTTCAAATAGCTATGAGACAGTATCGAATCATGTGTCTGATTATGTAATCAAGAATTCAATATTAACTTTACCTATTTTAACTCAACAGCAGGTTGCTGATTATTGTTCTTACTATATCGATGATGACTTATTGGACAATGACTTAATAGATAGAGTGATATCAGTTGCTGAAGGTCATCCTCTATATCTAACATATATTACTAGTTATATTAATACGTCAAAAGATACGTCACTAGCAAACTTCCCTGTGTTTTCTGGTACGATTGAAAACTATTATGAAAATCTTTGGGATAAGATAATTAGTGAACCCGAGTCATTGTTTTTACTAGGCACTATTTGTAGGCTTAGAGAAGAGATTCAAAGTGACTATCTTAAACTGACGCTTGATGATAGCCAGCGGAAGCAATATATTTCAACGGTTAATCAAATTAGCCATTTACTTATTAAAAAAGATGGCTTTATTGCTATTTACCATAATTCGTTTGCAGAATTTTTGAAGTCCAAAACCGAGGACATAGCTGATTCGGTAAATAAGCAGTTAGCTGAATTTTGCCTGAGTCATCCAGATATTAAATACGCAAAATTAAATCTTATTTATCACTTACTACGCTCTGAACAGTATAAAGAAGTTGCTGTTGATTCATGTAACCAGCAATGGATAGATGAGTGTGTCACATTAGGCGTACAACCTGATCAACTTCTATTCGATATCAAGCAAGCGTTATCTTCTGCTTTAAATATTGAGGAAGGTCTTGCTGATACCGTAAGCACTATTCGGTTACTACTTTTATTAGATAGAATTGAATTTAGATATAACTCTACGTTTATGAGTAATATTAGTTTAACTGCGAATGCTCTAATAAGTCTTGGGAAACCTGATGAGGTTTTGAACCAAATCATAAGGTATGATCTACTCCTTACAGACCCTTATCAAACGTTCGACATTATTAAGTCTTTAGACGATTCTGGATATAAAGAACAAGCTGTACGGATAGTTGAAGTATTGAATGAGGATATTTATGACAAATTCAATCAAATGCAAAACACATCTATCGAACTTCATGAGTGCATATTAGTATATAAATGCATATTAATGGTACAGGTTATATCTAGCTATATACTAAATGAAAATCGCTTAAAAACTTGTGAAACTATACTTCAGTCATTAAGAAGTATATTAGAATCTGCTCAAATGGAAGATTCAAAACAATTGGCATCTGTAAGTAGTGTTACAGGAGCTATGATTTCTAGCAACCTACTATTAAGCCCCGTTTATCCTGACTTTGATTTTGAAGATATAAGTGACTCAACAACGCTATTGTTACCAGTTTTTAATGCTCTAGCTGACCTATATACGCTTTCAGACAATAATATATTAACTGTTTCTTTAGAAGGCGCTTTTAAAAATACTAGCAACTTACTAACTATAGAAAACTCAATTAAAGAATATTTTAACGATAGTATAGTTAACATATTTTATGAACTCAATGCACCTAATGACCTAATAAATCAATTTGTCGTTATTTATAGCTATAGTGACTCCAATGAAAATATACAGTTGAAGTTATTACTTGATAATAATGTTGACATTGATACTGAAAACATTCATAAATATTATATTACAAAATCTATCCTTTATTATATAAATGCTCAACTAGAAGAGCCTCAAATACGCCATTTTGACGGTAATGAGTATGATGATTATTTTGAGTCAGTTATTGAAAGTCTAGCCTATCATAATGGTCGCCTCAAATTTGCTACAGAGGAAAATGGTCAAACACAAATACAGTCTATTACTAGTAGTCTATCTACTTTAGTAGACGCTTTATTGTTCACGTTAGAAGACCGCACTGATTGGAGTAATTCATATTCAATACCAGAAAACTTAGTTCCTACTCTTTGGAGATATATTAGTATTATATATAAGCGTTATCTGCCTAATCATATTGTAACGCTATTAGAAAAACTTAATAGTCAGTTTGACTCACAATTTGGCTTATACAATGAAGGGTTTAGAAGGTCACTAAATAATGTCATTACCAATTTGATCATTGATGTGGAGCAAGACTCTGAAGCTGAAGACGAGTTGTTTGAATTGCTTGATAAATGGAAAAATTATGTACTAGAAGGATTAGAAAATAGGCATGAGTTGATCCCTGAGTTGTTTCAGCTTATTATTTACTTTAATCAAATTGATGCCACTGATATAGCCAAGCAGATATATCAAGAAATACTCGCTCATTCAATGGGACCTAGTTGGTACAAAGACGACCGCTTAACCATTCTAACCGATACTTTTAATCTTATAGATAA
This sequence comes from Janibacter sp. CoH_79_TC_3, assembly GCF_058197955.1. Classification (NCBI taxonomy): domain Bacteria; kingdom Bacillati; phylum Actinomycetota; class Actinomycetes; order Micrococcales; family Intrasporangiaceae; genus Janibacter; species Janibacter sp. CoH_79_TC_3. The sequence continues at coordinate 25,833 of NZ_JBXWIV010000019.1, read as the reverse complement.
TTCAAATACGATTCCTAGCTCACAGATTATAGAAATCGCAAATTGTCTAGAGCGAGCATCGGGCGAAATGACATTTCAACGCTATGTGAGACAAGCTAAAAATAATTTTGTTGGCATTTTATGTTCAAAAGAACTTTATCAAACGGCTTTTAATTACTATAGACGCCAAATTGCTGGCGATATTTCACAGTTAAAAGAAGATGTTCAAAAAGGAAGCGTAGACTATGTAACTCCCATAAAAGGCATGAACTATCCAGGTGGTCAACTCATTGAGCAAGACTCTATTCTTCAAATAGTTAGTAATTCTACTAATGTTCATTGGCGACTAAAGTGGGCTTTACTTGAAATATTCCAGTGCGGTGATGAGAGGTACTTCGATAGATTTACTATTGAGTTTGCTAATTTGTTCAATAGCGATGTAAATGAAATAGATCGGAAATCAATGCTTTCTAGATTGAAGCTTATAGTAGATACGGAACTATCGCTGTCTAATAGAGATAAATTTTTGAAAACGTTTACAGATAATGTTAGTGAAGAGAGACAGGCTGTACTATATAGCTTTTTTAATTTTACACCTTCACTGATTGAACCAGAAAATGAACTTCAAGCAGTTATCGATAACAACGAACAGGTTACAGATACAGATACAGATACAGATACAGATACAGATACAGATACAGATACAGAAAGCATTACACCTGATAATAATATTTTCGATCCTTTAGATTCGCTTATACCAGGGGAAATAGGTAAATCGAAAGGACATAGTGAAGCTAAGACTTTAGAATCTACTATTAATAGGTATCTTAAACGAGGTAATAGTAAACAAGCGAAACAAGAAGCTGTTAAAACTTTAAAGACGTACCAGAGCAACGAATGGGGAATATGGGGAAATAATATATCGGATACCCAAACATTCGCTGAGAAAGTCATAACATCAGATATGCATAGTGATGAAATAACAAGCCTATTCAAAGAATTAATTGAATCGGAAAATTATGCTTCACCTTGGCGAATTGCTGAAAAACTCATAAGTATAATTAATAATCAATTTAGCGACCAGCAAACAAATGAGCTAATGAATGTTGTTTTGAAGCATATCCAATTGATTCTCGGAAATACCAACCAAAGTATTAGTTCGTTCAGCGAGAGCTTAACTGAAGAAAGTAGTTGTCACTCACCTGATAATAACTTTTTACACTTCCTATTTTGGTTACTATCACATCCTGTCTATTTAACTGCTACTAAAACGGCGACGTTGCTACATTGGACATTGGGTAATCATGATCAATTCCTACCAGAAGCTATTAAAACTGCATTCAGTGAGGACTGTAGTTTTAAAGGTGATGTTCTCGCTGGAATAATCGATGTACTTTCAAATAGTAAAAAATCAACGATTCAGACGGTAATCTTAGAAAATATCAATATTGATGAACTAGAGCACTTATCACGATTGATTATATTGCGCAGAATTTTAAAACGTCGCTCTAAAGAGTTAGATATTAAAGGTGCTATTCAGTCTATCGATAATAAGTTTTTATCTAACAATCAAGTTAGAAAACAACCTACCTACAATTATAATCTCAATCAATATCTAGAGTGCTTAAATTTTGAGATAGATCAACTAGGTAATATTGGACTATGGAACGAAGATATTGAATTTGAAGTAATGACTCTATTAACTCAACAGTTTCTACCATTAGATATTGCTGATGCATTTGAGCTTGAGAACATGCTTTGTGATAGCTTCAGACGGCCACGAAAAACCCTAACTACTAGATGGGAAGGTTATGTTAGAGGTATAATAAATAAAGCTTTGCTACCTCATGTCACTTTAGAAAACGCACAAAGGGTTGAAAGTATTTTACGTCCTTATAACCCTTACGCCATGGACAGTAAAGTAACACACCTACCAAACCCTCTATCTGAAAACGTTCTTAAAGCGTTAAGTCTTAAAGAGAATCCTTATTTACTTAGAATGAATAATGAGCTGATCTTAAATTACATAGAGTCTTGTATACCAGACGACAGTCTAAATGAACTTACTTACAACCCTCATCGTATTGAAGTTAAAGCAATAATTATTCAAAACAATCTAATGAATTTAGATGATATTTCAAAGCGTACAGAATATACACTCTTTGCAAAAGACTATCTTCAACATATAGAGACACATCCTTTATCTATTTGCACCAGTGTAGGTCCTAGTTCTACCTTTTTAGGCAGCTATACTCCGAGCCTACCAACACCACAGTTCATGGAGCTTACAAATACTAATCAATCCAACTTTAGTAGAAAAGTCTGGAGAAACGGTAGAACAAATGACTCAGCTAGTTTTGGGCGTCCTTATTCCGAAGGCTGTATGTTAACTTTGAAAGATTCAAATATAATGCTACCTTCAAGTATGCAACTAGCATGGATGATTGAAATTAATGGTAAGTTGGTTACTATTGTAAATCAGTATAATCAGAGTATAAAAATATGAGCATTAGAAGCATGAAAACACCTAAAACTCGTGAAGAGTTTGAGTATGGATTTCAATTATTAAGAAATTCTCTAAATAACAATAAGATGCATTTTTCACCACAAGCTATGGCTGGTGTTGAAGGACTTAAAAAATTAAGATACCTACCGAATGGCAGAATAGACTTCCTTTCCGTAAATGAGTCAGCTCGCGTACAAGCCAACATGCATGCAACAATGTTAAATAATATTGATTTTCCTACTTTTAATCGGGATGCGGATGACTAAGACCTGTTAGACATCCATTATTTTAACCGGAAATAAGCATGTGCAGGAACTACTGCTTTCTTGCAGGTCTGTTTGAATTTATCAACTCTAGTTTTAACTGCATAGAGGCTGGTCGCTTGTCCTGCCATATTGATGTGCTTTATATATTGCTTTGATATTTTTGAAGATCATCTTACTTTTTATTATATTACTTGAATGCTATTAGGGTTAAATCAGGGTAAAGTGCATGCTTAAATTGATAAACTGCTTTTATTGAACAATATATAACAATTAATTTTGAGATAAAACTCACTGCAATATTGACTTGCTATTAAATCTACAATTCGATTTATTTGTTAGTATAATTTAAAAAATTATTGAATGAGTTATTTTGAATCCAATAACTTAAAAACACTTTATATTTGATATTGGGATTACCAAATTTAAACCCTTACAGCCATTGGCTTGCAAGGGTTTATATTATCTTGTTTTTAATGAAATATAACAATATGAAAAATATTTGATACTATCTTGATACTCTGACCCTTGTAGTAATTGAAGTATGATTACTACTATAATAGAGCACTTATAGATATTGAACCGCCCCAGGATTGTTGGAGACTCAACATTCTGAGAGAATACGACAATGAAAAGACAAACTTATACTCCTGAGATTAAAGAGCGCGCCGTTCGCATGCTGATTGAAGCAGCAAGCGACTATCCCTCTATATGGTTAGCCATTCAAGCCATAGCGTCAAAGATTGGTTGTACGCCTGAGACCCTGCGATTTTTGCATAAAAAACATATCGAGCAAATTATTCCTACATCATTACAACCTCAAAGCTAAGAGCAGCCTATCAAAGAGCTTGAACGCGAAAATAGAGAGCTCAAGCAAGCCAATGAGATAACTAGGAAGGCTGCCGCTTTTTTCGCTCAGGCGGAGCTCGACCGCCCACCCAAGTGATGGTCGATTTTATTGGTGACCATAGAGATAGTTATGGGGTCAAGCTGATTTGTAGAGTACTACTAGTTGCTCCATCAACCTATCATCGTGAAAGATGTTTAGCTAATAATCCTGAAAAGCGTTCACTGCGCAGTCAGCATGACGACTGCTATCTCAGCGAGATTAAATGTATTTGGCAGGTCAGAAAATGCCTTTACGGTGCGCGTAAAGTATGGCAGTAGATGAAAGCTGACGGGTTAAAGTTTACTCGATGTACGGTTGAGCGTTTAATGAAGCAGCATGGCCTAAAAGGCGTCTGGTGTGGCAAAGGCAAGATTACCACTAACAGCCGTGATGACCAAAAGCGGGCTGATGACCTAGTTAATCGTAACTTTAACGCTTACTGCCCTAATCAGCTGTGGATGGCGGACTTCACTTATATTAAGACATTCAGTAGTTGGGTGTATACCGCCTTTATTATTGATGTGTTTACCCGCGCTATTGTCGGTTGGAAGGTGTCTAATCGTATGAACACTGATATGGTGATGGGCGCTTTAAATCAAGCGATAGCAGACAGAAATAACACCAAAGATGTTATTCATCATAGGGATAGAGGCGTTCAGCATTTATCCATTCGCTACACTTCTAGGATGATAAATCTGAGGTTATTGAATATCTAAAGAACAATGCAATGGTGTTAACGATGTTGAATTAGCGACCCTTGAATCGGTGGACTGGTTCAATAAAACCCATTTGCATAGCACGATTGGTTATGTGTCACCCTTTGAATTTAAAAAGCGGTATTATGATAATTTAATCCTGTCAGGCATCGCTGCCTCAAGTAAATCAGCCTCCGATATAGTCGCAGCGGTTCAATCCACATTATAACTTAAACATAAAAAAGCCACTTAAATATAAGTGGCTTTTTTATGTTTAAGTTATAAGATTTTTTAATAGTTCAAACAATATTTAAATCACCGAGAAAATACAGATTTTAGTCTAAAGTTGGCATAGAAAACTGCTTATCTTCTCTTGTTGCTGCACTAGGCCAACGTTGAGTTATAGTTTTTCGGCGAGTGAAAAACCTTACACCATCTGGTCCGTACATAAACAGATCTCCAAACAATGAACGCTTCCATCCTCCAAAGCTTTGCGACGCTACTGGTACTGGTAAAGGAATATTTACACCAACCATGCCAACCTGAATATTATCAACGAAATAACGAGCAGCTTCCCCATCTCGGGTATAAATACACGTGCCATTACCATATTCATGTTCATTTATAAGTTCTATCGCTTCTTCCATAGTCTGCACACGCATAATCTGAAGTACTGGACCAAAAATCTCCGCCTCATAACTATTCATTTCTTTTGTAACATTGTCTATCAGAGTAGGACCAACAAAGAACCCCTTTTCATTACCTGCTGGTGCTGCATTAGAACCATCAATTATCACATTTGCCCCTTGATTTGCAGCATCTTTGATATGTTCTAAAATTTTAGTCTTATGGGCTTGAGTAATAACAGGGCCAAAATCGTTTTCTTTGTCCGAATAAGCACCTAGTTTTAGTTTATGTATCGCGGGCTGCAATGCCTCGACCATTTTATCAGCAATATCATCACCTACTGCTACTGCAACAGACAAAGCCATACAACGCTCACCTGACGAGCCAAAAGCGGCGCCTAGCAGTGAGGTGACAACATTATCTAAGTCAGCATCTGGCATCACAATGGCATGATTTTTTGCACCGCCGAGAGCTTGGCATCTTTTACCTTGTGCTGTGGCTGTGGTGTAAATATATTCTGCAATTGGCGTGGAACCTACAAAGCTTATGGCTTCAACATCTGGATGATGCAAAAGAGCATCAACGGCTTCTTTACCCCCATTCACGACATTGAGTACACCATCCGGTAATCCTGCTTCTTTTAGAAGTTTTGCAATAAACATTGACGCGCTTGGATCACGCTCAGATGGCTTTAAAATAAAAGTATTTCCACAGACGATAGCCATAGGAAACATCCAAAGGGGAACCATCACAGGAAAGTTGAACGGGGTGATCCCAGCTACTACTCCTAGTGGATGAAACTCACTCCAAGAATCTATATCTGGACCCGCATTACGACTATGTTCGCCTTTTAGCAGCTCTGGCGCCCCACAAGCATATTCAACGTTTTCAATCCCACGTTGTAGTTCACCTGCAGCATCATGTGAAATCTTTCCATGCTCTTCACCGATTAATCGACAAATTTCATCAGCGTTTTTTTCTAAGAGTTCTTTGAACTTAAACATGACTCTAGCGCGTTTCATCGGTGGGGTTTTACGCCATGCAGGAAAGGCAGCTTTTGCAGCGATGACTGCTTCATCAATAGTTTTAGTACCACCTAAAGCAACCTGTTTACTTACTTCGCCAGTAGAGGGGTTGTAAATAGGTTGTGTTTGGCTCTCATCATTAATTGCCTGACCGTTAATAAAATGTCCGATAGTTTGCATGATATATATTCCTTTTGTAGCATTCAATTTATAAGTAGATTAAAAGTAAAACTTAACTTTATTAGCTTGTCGAAACATCATCTGAACTGCTTTCTGCCCATAACAATGTATAAAGTTGAATCATCTCTTCTAAGCTAGGGATTCGAGGATTATTGTTAGGCGATCCTGAGGCAAATGCCTGTTCACACATAGTCTTTATCAGTTCATCAAAGTCAGCTCTTTGAACACCAAATTCTGCTAATGTGGGAACTTTAAGTTCAGTATTCAGCTTTTTGAGGTAAGCAACCAAATTTATATTAGCTTGAGCATCTGTGTCGCTAAATTCAGCAACCCCTAAAGCACGAGCACAGTCTGCATAGCGGTCAGGCATACTTGATATGCCAAACTCCGTAATAGTTGGCAATAACATCGCATTGGATAAACCATGTGGTACGTGAAAAAACGCTCCGATTGGTCGGCTCATTCCATGCACTAATGCCACTGATGAATTACAGAACGCAATCCCTGCTAGCGTAGAACCTAACATCATTGCTTCACGGGCAGCTTCGTCTTCCCCGTCATGATAGGCTTTTTGTAGATTTGGCCCAATTAAACGTAGTGCTGCTAAAGCTTGTTGATCGCTATATGCATTACGCTTTTGGCTGACATAAGCCTCAATAGCATGAGTCATTGCATCAACGCCAGTATCAGCAGTGGTTCGAGGTGGCACACTCATAGTAAGACTATAATCAATAATGGCAGCTATTGGCATGAACCCCATACCAACACACAATAGCTTTTCGTTATTTTTTTCATCAGTAATGATAGTGAATCGAGTGGCTTCTGAGCCTGTTCCGGCAGTAGTAGGTATTGCAATAATAGGTAAACCAGCTTCATTTACCTGACGAGGAAACTTATAGTCGCTAATAACACCGCCAAACTTACCTAAAATTGACATCGCTTTTGCACTATCGATAGGGCTTCCTCCACCTAAGGCAATTAACCCGTCATAATCTTGATCTTGTACCTGTCTTACTCCTGCCTCGATAGAGCTTTCAGTAGGCTCTGGCACCGTATCCGAGAACACATCAGCAGTGATTTGAACGTCATTTAAAATGGCTTGTATTTTATCTACATAGCCCAGTTTCACCATCATGTCGTCCGTAATGATGAGAGGCTTTTTTATACCCAAGCTATCTAATATAGTCGGTAGCTTTTGACACGCATCGCGGCCGACCTCCATTATTCTTGGTAGAAGAATACTATGTGACATATTTACCTATCCTTGTGTTAATCACTATGTGTTTACTACTGTGCTAGAAAGAGCCCATTAATGTACCTAAGGTAATTACTGCTATGAGTGCAAGCACAGGTACTGCAACAGCTACCACAAAAATATCTTTATAAGACTCTCTGTGAGTGAGCTGACAAATTACAAGTAAAGTTATAACTGCACCATTATGAGGAAGAGCATCTAAGCCACCTGACGCTATAGAAGCGACACGATGCATTAACTCAGGATTAATACCAAATTGAGATGCTAACTGAAGATAATTATCTCCCATGGTATTGAGAGCAATACTTAATCCGCCAGATGCAGAGCCAGTAATACCGGCCATAACGTTTACGAAAACAGCTTCCGAAATCAGAGGATTACCTGGAGATAATCCTAATAGGAATTCTTTTACAATGATAAATCCTGTCAGAGTAGCGATAACCGAACCATAACCTACTTCAGATGCCGTGTTAAAAATAGGCAGTAATGAACCAAGGGCACCCTCGCTAAGTGATTCTTTTAGATTTTTCCAGCGTTTCCAATTCAGCAATATCATCGATCCACAAGATATTACTAAAGCTATGACAATAGCCCAAATACCGAGGACTTTAGCTAGTGGAACAGCACCAAATTCCTCACTTGCTAAATAACTGTTATCCATACTAGGTAATAACCATTTGGTACAAATAAAGTTGATTAATATGACCAATATAATTGGTAATAGCGCTACAAATAAGGAAGGCTTAGAGCTATGATCGACTACTGCTAACTTGTCATTATGATGTTGACCATAGCCCTCTCCTGCATTAAAAGCCTTACTAGTACGATAGTTAAGCCATATCATTCCGCCCACTAGCATAATCAAGCCACCGATAGCACCAAGTCCAGGCGCTGCAAATGAGTCAGTTTTGAAAAATGGCATTGGAATAGCATTTTGGATGGCCGGCGTACCTGGTAAAGCTGTCATTGTGAATGTCAAAGCACCTAATGCGATTGCACCAGGTATGAGTCTTTTAGGGATATTTAATTCGCGGAATAAAGCAGCAGCGATTGGGTATACAGCAAAGCCCACTACAAACAATGACACACCGCCGTACGTTAAAATCGCACAGGCCATGACGATAGATAAAACAGCCTGCTTCTTACCGAGCTTGGTAACTAATGACTCCGATATGCTAAGTGCGGATCCCGAATCATCCATCAACTTACCAAATATGGCGCCTAGTAGAAAAAGCGGGAAGAAGCTGATGATGTATCCACCTAAACCCTTCATAAATACTTGGGTATAAACGCCAAGCATCGTATTAGCTTCACCACTTAAAAGCACAGCAAGCATTGCTAGCAAAGGCGCTAACAAAATGACGCTATGACCACGGTAGGCCAAATACATCAACAACCCTAGAGAAAGAAAAATGGGTAATAAACTTATCATATGCACTCCTTGTGCTATACCAAATCCATTTGATAAAAATACATAACGATAAATATTCTATCGATATATAAAAATAACAGAATAATTTTATAATAACAAGCCTCAAACGCATAAATATTATCGTTATAATGATTAGAGTTATTTCATGTCATATCGTTAGGGAGCTAAGAAGCCGTGAGTGATACTAAAAAGAAAGGCTCAAGTGTTGAGCGCGTTTTACAAATAGTAGAAGTCTTAGCCAGCTCACAAAGACCTATGAGTGTTAGCGATCTAGCAGAAACTTTAGAGGTGCCTATACCGAGTATGTATAGACTGTTGGATCAACTACAAAATCTAGGATTCGTCTATTTAGATTTACATGGGAAAGTAGCATGCGGGAAACGAACATATAAGTTAGCTATGAACTTATGGCAAAACAGCCATTTTAAAACCGAAAGGCTAGCCATATTACAGCAGCTTTCAGCGCAAATAGGAGAAACAGTAGGTATCGCGATTATGCAAGATTTAGACGTGGTTTATGTAGATCGTGTTTTATCTGAATGGCCGCTTCAAATATACTTACCAGTTGGAACTCATGTGCCAATTTGGGCCAGTGCAAGTGGTAAGCTACTTTTAGCACAGTTATCGAATGATAAATGTGAACGTATTATCGATAAGATGTCGATACATGCACTGACAACCAATACCCAAACAAATAAAAAGCAGCTCATGCAAACGATCGCTAAAACTCGAGATACCAAAGTAGGCATAGATAATGAAGAGTTCATTCCAGGTATGGTAGCGTGTGCCGTACTAATTCCCAATAATGAACATCAAGCATTCGCCACCGTATTCACCCATGGTCCTACTGTAAGAAAGTCTTTAGAAGAGTTGTTAGAGTATGTACCTATCATGCGGAAAGCTGCTGATGAGCTATCAGTTATTTTTAATAGAGACTATGAATAAAATCATAAATAGGTTGCCTTAATACTCTATGAATATAGGGAATGAAGGGTTTAGGCTACTTTCTTCATTCACCTTACTCATTTAAATATGGCTCTGCCATATCATCAAGCCTGGCCTTCACTTCTTTCCTACTAGGCATCACCTGCCTTAGTAATGGCCAAAAGTCTTTACTATGGTTATACTCGGCAATATGACACAGCTCATGCAGAATGACATGCTCAATGCATCTCTTTGGTTATTTGAGTCAGCTTATATAGCTGTCCAACCACCATCAACCTTGATGGTTTCGCCGGTTACAAAATTAGCAAGATTCGATGCCAAATATAACACCGCACCTGAAATGTCTTCCGGCTGCGATAGACCATCCAGTAAGATTCTACTATCGACATCTTTTTTAAACGCTTCATCTATAAACATTTTTTCTGTCAGCTCAGTTTCTATGAATGTCGGTGCCACAGCATTAACGCGTATACCCTGCTTTGCCCATTCTACAGCTAAAGCTTTTGTTAGCTGAACTAGACCTCCTTTACTTGAACAATACGCTGCACGCTTTACATAACCCACAAATGCCATTTGAGAAGAGATATTGATAATGCAACCGTTGTTTTGTTTAAGCATATATTTAGCGGCTGCCTGACTTGCAAAAAATGCTGTTTTTAGATTCAAGTCGAGTACCGTGTCCCAATCCTCTTCTGTCACTTCCATTGCCGGTTTGGCAATATTAATACCAGCGTTATTAACCAGTACATCGATGGTGCCAAAGTGGGAAGCTGCCTTTTCGATCAGATTCCGTACTTCAGAAATATCGCTTAAATCACCAGAGACTGCGATGCAATTCGGGTTGTACTTGTGCATTTCTTTTAAAACTGAGCTAAGAGTCGCTTCGTCTCTTCCAAAGATCACCACATTGGCTTCTAGTTTCGCAAAAGTAAGCGCAATGTTTTTACCAATGCCTTTGCTGCTTCCTGTAATCACTACGGTTTTATTTTTCAATTCAGAAAAATAAGTATTCATTTTTATATTCCTGCCTTCAAGTCATTTTTTAGGAAATAAATCAGTGTCTGTTCCCGTTCTTCATTCATTTTTGCCGAAACATCCGGTTCCCACGAATAAAAGCCTCCTCCTCTTTCTGACCTCTGCAGTCAAATCCCTACAGTTAAACTTGGGAGATTTTAGTTACGTAGCCTGACGATAAAAGTCAAACCACATCTTTCTTGGTGTTTTATAGCCCAAACCCTTTTTGGATTCTAGTCAAACTGTGAGCATAGATCTTGCCTTACGTCGGTGCGAAGCAGTGCTTCGCTTTATCCCTCCTCATTTAGAATATCTCGCTCTTCCTGGGAAACTTTGAGATTACGTTTATGGCGTTTATTCTCTTCAGTATAGCCATGAGTTCAGAGTCATACTGCTTAGTGCCGATAAGTTTGCCTTCATTTGCTTTGTTCTGCCAGTTAGATAGGGTCTACATAGCAATACTGAGCTGTTTTTCGGTCGCTGAGACATTGGCATTATTTTCAGCTATCTTCTTGACGGCTTCAGCTTCAAATTCGTCACTGTAGCTTATTACTTTCTTGGTCATGATAAAATCCGATTAATACGCTTAGTTTACCAAGCTTACCTCTACGGTTTCTTCAGCATAACTTATGTAATTTAGTGTTTTCATTGTCGCATTCTCTCAGAATTTTGAGTCTCAGACAATCTCAGGCGGGTTCAGTTTTTTTGTGGCTGGCACGTTTAGCTACTCTACAAGCATAGGTGAGCTACCCCAAGAAAGCAAAGACCTGGCGACTTGTAGAACAGCGCTGATTAATGAAAATATAAGTGTATAAGTGTATAAGTGTATAAGTGTATAAGTGTATAAGTGTATAAGTGTATAAGTGTATAAGTGTATAAGTGTGACATAATCCTGAATATTACGTTTGGTTATAATATAATGGTTTTATTGATCATGCGATAAGTCAGTCACTACAACCTACCATAAATAATTAAAGCTATTTTCACATTGTTATCATCAAAAACCCAATCATTTTATAAAGTCTAAACTCAATGAACCTTTCTGAGTCTGATGTTTTTGAATTTGTTGATGGTACAGATATTGATACTAACGATAAGCCCATCACTAGAGGCCGGTTAAGATTCATAAGTGCACCCCTAGAAGATTTTGCCGTTAAACTTCGCAAGGCAGTTGGCGTTGACACAAACATTGATATCTTTAACGAGATTGAACCTGCTATTACTGTTGGAATATCAAGCAGACTAGCTTAGGTGGTTGGCAATTGATAGGCTACTTAAATAAAAATTTTTCACGACATTACAGAACCGCTAGTGCAAGAATTTATTGATTATCATAATCAATAACTAAGTAGCTTTGTGGTAAATTGATAGGTCATGTGAGTAACGATGTAGTCTTTTCTGTGAGCGAAAATTCTCTAGGCGCATAGGTAAGTTACCCATGAAAAAAGCTCCGGTTACATGTAAAATGAGATAGACAATAACTCTATAAGTATATGATGATATAAGTATAGTTTACGCGAGAGTTACAGTAGTACTCTAACCACTTCCAACAATAATGTAATGTCGGCTGCTGAAGCCAAATTACCATCAAGCGAGTGGTATATTAGTATTGAAGCAGCGATTAGCAATTATGCGCGCCTCAATAATATTGATGAAGCAGATATGAGTGGTGGCCAGTCTATGCTTATATACACATTAATGTGGTTTTTTGCATCAAGTCATTCAATAGTATGTGCGATAGTGGTTTAATGGATTTTATTTACTAGAGCAAAAAAGCCATTCGTGAAGAGCTGGGTGTTAAGCGCATATCTTCAAACATTACAGATAAAAAACGAGTTAGCTACTTTGACCGATTGGGCTGATAGCACTATATATGTGGTATTGATTTTTAAAGATGGCGAGCATTTATGCTTACTGAGTGGTATTTACTCAGTGAACGATAAGTACACCAGTGAGATAGCACTGGAGATGACCTGCAATTATAGTGACGATATAGCCGCTTAATAAGCAGTGGTAGTTATCAAGATAAAGCCGTGTCATTTAGGACATGGCTTTTTTGTACGCGCTACCCTAAGAGCATGGATTGGCTACCACATGAAAAGCAAAAGACCTGGTAACGCGTTAGGTCGGTTTGAGCATGTAAGGATACGAGCATATAAGTACATGAGCATATAAGCAGATGAATATATAAGTACATGAGTAAATAATTATATGAGTAAATACGTATAAATAAGTATTTAAAGTTATGTTTGGATATGCTGACATATTTATTAATGGTTAGGCACAAAGCCAATTAGTACAATCAACCACAAAGGATTATCACCATGACTATTATGAAAGACAGCAAATCAATAAGCCTTTTAAACGAACAACGCTCACTTATGGTGGTAGATACATTATGTGTCTTTTATTAGTTGTTAACCAAGCAACCTACTGATTGTGAGATTGATTGGCAGAGTTTTGATATTGCCATATTCAATGAGGTTGTTACAAACACCTATCCATATTTTCTATCAAGCAATGATGCCGTATATTTACCCGATGCGGTGGCCAATAAGATAGAAATATATGCGATCTGAATATCAGCTACCTACATAGGATCGTCGATATCAATCACCGGCGTTATCTTAGCTATGGTGTTGATAGCGATAGCAGCTGCCTATTTGTACGGTGGCAAGCTGTCACAATCTATTAAAACTTCCAAGCAAGCATTACTCAAAGACGGTCATGTATTATCACTGGCAGCCACATCTCATGCGATTGCTTGTATCGTGCAGATACCACTACTAGCCGTAATGCTTTATAGCACAGACAATTCAATTATTGCTGCTAAGGTGTCGGTTTATTATATGGGGTAGGGCTCATGCTTGGCTCAACGTGCATAACATTAATCACACAGTTTTTGATATGAGAGTGAGGAAGAGCATGACGCTGGCATGATGGTAGCTATTACTACTATTGGAAGTGTTTTAGGATCAACAATCATACCTATCATCCTTTTACTTACCTTATATCGGTCTTATGAGCAGCTTGGCTGCTGTTTATCAGCTGATACACCGCTAAAACAAATCCTGTCATTAGAAGTTGGTATTTGGCAGCAACAAGAAAAGGCAAGGGCGGTCTACTAGGGCAGTGATTTTGCTGAGCAACAAGCAAGCATGCTCATACAAGTTTATCGTAAGGGTGTTGTATGGCGCATATCAAATGTGGCACAAGGCTTTAATGGTGGGCTTGCATTTATCGTTGAGCACTTCGGCGGCGAGGTTGAGGATAGTACAGCACAGACAAGCAGTAATGCCGCTAAGGTGTCTCTTGAAAAGATTATGCTAGATAAAGCACCCAAGCTTGTGAACCTTGCTAAGAAAGCCACTATGTCGCTTGAGAAGCGCCAACTGCAAAACTTAACTGCTAAGGTGGCATTGGTATCAGACGCAACCGGTTCAATGAATAGGCAATATAGAGAGGGTGACGTTCAAGAAGTGGTGAACCGAATACTGCCTTTAGCGGTCAGTTTCGACGACGATCAGCAGCTAGATTGTTGGTAAAAAAAGATCAGTATTTAGGTGAGATTGGTCTTAATAACTATGAGGATTTTATTACAAAAGCTCATGGTGGCTGGCGAGAATGGGATTTAGGATCACGCGTAAATAATGAGGCTAGCGTGATAAAGTCTGTCACTGATTTTTTTGACCTCCTCCCCTCCCTAAAGTGAGGGGATTCCTACTGCTAGACGCTCAAGCCCGAGCGCGAGAATGTTTTTTGCCGCATTAATATCGCGGTCATGAGTGACACCGCACTCGCAAAGCCATTCTCTGATTCCAAGACCTGCTCTACCTTTCGGACTGTTTTGGCGTGAGCCACAACACGAACAAGTTTGGGTGGTGTAACTTTCATTTACCTCATCATAGTAGCAACCTGCGTTCTCGCATTTATAGGTCAGTTGCCGCTTAATTTCAAACCAACCAGCGTCATAGACGGATTTGGCGAGTTTGCTTGAGGTGAATGATTTTGAGTGAAGCTTACCTACTATGATCGCATTATTATCTTTGATAAGTTTCGATGTAAACTTATGGATCAAGTCTTGGCGGGTGTTTTTAATCTTGGCGTGAATCGCCTTAACTCTTTTTTTGTTTTTAGCTCTTTGAGCAATCCCTAGTTTTGGCGCGTATTTATGGGTCAATTTGGTGGCTAAGACCTCGCCATTGCTAGTTGTCGCTGAATCTTTGCAGCCCAAATCAATACCAGTTTCGCCTGTACCGCACTCAATTTTTGGGTACTCTTTAACGGTGATGCACGCATACCAAAGACCTCGACTGTCCTGCACAAGCTCACAGGTATTAATGGTGTAAAGGGCTAGATTATAGCTATCCCACACGTCGATGGTCAGCTTTTTGCCTTTAGCAAGGCTGAATTGAATGGTGGATTTAAGACTTTTCTTTCCTGATTTTTTGACACCTAAGTATTTGATTGCTGTTTTTTTAAACGGAATCCAACCGAGTGACTTGCGCTTAGCTTTGGGGTTGTTGGTACGCCAATTTAGTTTGGCTTTCTTGAATTGTTTACGAGATTTGGCATGGGTTTCGGTGATCGCTTGCAAAGTTTGACTGTGCAAATTCAAAAACTCACCACTGCCTTTTACATAAGTTGCAATATCATAAGCTGAAAAGAATTTGCCTGTTCGTTGCAAGTGTTTGAAACTCAAATCATTAACGTAATTCCACACAAAGTTAACTGCGCCAGCCAATTTATTTAGCTGGTTTGCATGTTTGTCTTTGATGCGACACTTGAGGGTTTTCATAGAGTGATTATGGCCTCAATGAGTTTGGTTGACAAGGCTGTTTTAAGGCTGAGCGACACTAGCTGACGCCTGATATCTACGCCCTAGAAGTGACGTGGTTTTACGGCGCTTTTTGATAAAAAAGACGGTTTTGATGTGTCGGTCTATATTCTCTTTATCAGTGACGGCGGTGTTAGTGACGCTCGTGGCATCACGAAAATTATTACCGATGCCGCCAAGCTACCGATTTTTTGGCAGTTCGTAGGTATTGGTGGCCATAATTACGGTATATTAAAGAAGCTAGATGATATGGACGGAAGATTGGTTGATAATTGTGATTTCTTTGAGCTAGATAAGCTACATGATATCAGCGAAGAGCAACTGTATGAAAATATGCTTGAAGAATTCCCTGACTGGCTTAAAGAGATTAAAAACATAGGAATGCTACCTCGCTAGACAAAGCGGCCTTATTTTTGAAATTCAATATCAATAAAGGCCTAAGTCTATTGGTAATAATAAAAGTACCAAATTCAAAAGCCATTAAGACTACAAGCCAGTATTCTTAGAAATCTAGAATGCTGGTTTTTTTTGTGCGTTTTGATTGGCTGGCACGTTTGACCACTCTATAAGCATAGGTGAGCTACCCCATGAAAAGCAAAAGACCTGGTGAGGAATAAATGGAGATAAAAGGGCTTTACGTAAGTATATGAGTATATGAAAACATAAGTAGATACATACATGAAAGTATCTAAAATTACGTTTGGGTATATAATAATTTTTATTGATTAGGCGATAAGCCAGTTAGATTAATCAATTACAAAGGATTTGTCATGTATAATCTCTTAGCAGCTGTCTAATTTTATTATGCCACTACGTACCGTAAGCCACATAGTATGGAGCGTAATATCGCGGCAGCTATAAAACTGTACTCTGGTGATAAGCCTCTTGGGCTCTTTGTAGATAAGCTTGAGAAAAATCTAAATGAGATGAATAGAGTATTTGCAGAGACAGTAGAAGTATTTGTCATTGCTAGTGTACAAAACTTTGAAGCGCTACCCACTGATGAGGCGAGTCAAGCTAAGTTTGCCAAGCTACTTAATGACTACCTAGAAACTGCAGAAATATAGGGCTTTGTATGAGATCAACTAACTTACGAATTTGATGATAGCAATGTCAGCTTAGATTTCGACGAACAGGCTTACTTGGTGCTCGCAATGCGCTATAAAGAGCTGTTTTCAGGCGGAGGTTCAGGTGGTGGTGATGGTGACGTTCCATTTGATATTTCAGGCTACTTAACGGAAATTAATACTGATAGAATCGATACCGACTACCTGAATGCACGTTTTGATAAATACCTTGAACTGATTGACTTAGAAGGTGCTGATAAGGCTCTACATGAGCTGCATCAGGCCTTTCCATCGCTTAGTCAAGCAGAGCAAAAGTATGCCAATATATTTTTAAATGATGTACAGCGTGGCAAAATGAAAGTCGAGGTCGATACGACTTTTAAAGACTATATCACTAAGTATCAAGCTCAAGCTGAAAGCGATGAAATACATCAGCTCTCAGATGATTTAGGACTTAATGAGGCAAAACTGCGTGAGCTTATGAATAGAAAGGTTACGGAAGCCATAATCAATGAGTTTGGTCTTTATGACGAACTAAAAGAGACCGTCAATAAGACCAAAGCAAAAGCACACTTTGAATCTATCGAAAACACGACTATACCCGCGTTTAAAGTGAACATAAGAGTTGATAGTTTACTGAGACAGTTTATTTTGGATAGTTACGACCTGATTATAAAACTCTGAATAAGTGAAAAACCTTGCCGCTCTTAGAAAAACAAAGTAACAATCAGGCTGTAATTATTAGCTAAAAACACGAGGTTTTTAGTATTACTGGGACGATTACTGAGTAACACTAAATGTTTATTGAGAATCATAAAGCTGCATTATTGAATATTCAAGACGATATAGGGCGTTACATGAATAGTGGGGTGGTGGTAGACAATGATGGCTATCTATCTGTAATGCTACCGATTGCTAGAAATACTATTGCTATAAAGTTTACAGAAAACGACTCCGTTATTGCAGAAATGGTAGCTCATGCGCTTACTATGTTTGAAAAACTTTGTACCGGCGCTGAGGCATATGCTTTTTATAATGAGATGATGGAGTCCGTCAAGCTGCATGATCGTGTGATGCAATTTGTTGCAATGATGATCTTGATTGATGAGCCACAGGGTACGCTTGCCATAAGTAAAGCAGTGGATAAAAAGCATGGAAAACTATTAAGCGATATTCGCTTAGTTGGTGTTTATTTTGGATTTTACGACAAAAAAAGTAAGGCTTATGCTGACGGTATTACGCGAACGGAACATCTTAATGGGACAACCAAAGAGCTAACTCTTCCACCTGAAATTATATTGCTACTTATGTGCTATTACATAAATGGCCAGCGTGTGGTGGCTATGATGCCGTGGTAATGGTCATTGTTGACGAGCAGCATATATGTCTTGCAGCCATGAAATTCATATCTGATAAATTGCTGTCACTCTTTGTGTTCAGTATTGAGATTATTTTCATAAAATAAAATACAATACTCATTTACTCATATGAGTAAATGAGTATTGCTATACAAAAATACTATCTAATACAATAAAAAAATTCAAGACTGTCGTATTGTAATCCAATTTACTAATGATGATGCTTTAAAGGCTTGGGTGCAGCATCAAATAGGTGGGTGCTTATCATGGATAATGAAGCTATTGATACGCATGGGTATTCATTTTTTGATTTAATAATCATCCATATGTATGCATGAGTCGTTGAATTAAGAGTAACCAAAGTGAAAGCGGCTATCAATCTTGACTGACAATCTCACTTCATTTTAAAACTTGGAACAAATGAAAAGGCTTTGTGCTATCAGCAAGTTGAAACAGTAATGGAGTTATATCAGCTTTTCTAAGATTAATTTTTTTAGCAATATCATCTAGACTAATTCCTTCTGAATTTAGTTCACTGGTTATCGTATTGAGTACTTGAGAGGTCTCTCTATCCATAGGATGAGGCTCTGACTTTCGATAGTTATACTTTGCAATTGCTGGACAAAGCACTCTTGTATAAATCCATTCGCTTATTAACCCTAATTTATGCATTCTATATGCCAGTGCTACTAAAGATACACCGAACACTTTTTTCAGCTCAATAAGATTGTTTAAAGTAGGGTTTACATGTTTATATTCCATTAATGCAACTTCGGGCATCAAGAACGCAGACGCAAACTCATCTGCACATCTTTCAACTGCTTTAGAATCTAAGTCTTCCTCAAGCGATTTGCCGAAACTTTCAGACATTTTCATGCTGTAAATATCTCTAACCAAATGACCTAACTCGTGACATGCATCAAATCTACTTCTCTCCATAGTTTTTTGGTTATTAAGAAAGATAAAAGGCTGGTCATCATACCAAACGCTAAAAGCATCAATATATTCCGATTTTACAAAAATCGAAAAAATACGTATACCTTTCGACTCTAACAGAGCAATTAAGCTTCCAATAGGTTTATCGCCTAAACCCCAGTCATAACGGAGCGTATTAGCCGCTTCTTCAGGAGATAAATGGGATAAATCAGGAAGTTCTGACTGAACGAGCTCAAACTCTTCTTCAAACCAATCATTAAGCATAAAACCGGTTATGCCATAAGTTAAAGCTTCGGCTTTGACTTTTTTGGTCATTCTAGAACGAGATCTGAAACTAACGCTATGTTCATCAATGATTGGTAAATCACTGCCTTTAAAAAAATCGATAGGTAAGCTTAGTACCCTTGAAAGATCAACTAAATTAGGCTCAGTATTTCCATTTAGGTAATTTGTTAATGTTCTAGGAGTAATATTTAGCTTTTCTGCTAATTCGGCTTTGCTCACAGCCCGCCTATCGATTGCAAACTGTAATCGATTTGGATTAAACATATATTAGCCTTAAGGTAATTAAGCTTTTTTCTTACGCTTCACAGGAACTACACCTACTTCTACTTTATCTTTCATACGTGGTGTTGTAGGAATGTTGAATTTGATATCAGGAAGTTTAATACGCGTACTCCAATCATCAATCCTACCTTTTGCAAATGATTTTGGCTGTGAAAGCTCTAATCTCATTAACTCACCAAATCGGTAATGAATTAAAGTCCAAATGGTCGTTCCCTTATCAGAATTTAGTAAAGGATAAATATCATCTTTAAGAGTACTACCTTTAATCGATTTATTGCTTACGCTTCCATCTCTTAAGCCTACATACTTATTACCTGCAAAGACACGGATTGCATGCTCCTTACACGGCGATATTACATATGCGACTCCTCCCTTACCATCAACTTTGGTCCAACCAAAAGAACATAATTTCTCTCTAAGAAAGCCTGAAATATGAAACTGCCACATCGCCAATAAAGCATTTGTTGGAAAGGATGTTCCAACATGTTGAGTTTTTTCATTAGCAGCCAGAATCACCTCGTAAACTAGTTGAGTTGTAAGACTGGGGTGAATGGCAGCAAGAGCACTAACGACCTCAGAAGTTTCATCAATAAATTTATCTGAAGTAGTATCAAACGACGGCTGTAATGAAAACATAGTATTTCCGATATATTGGCATCAAGTTGATGTATGATAATAGGAAATAGCATATAAGTAAATAGCTAAGCATCAATAAGATAAATAGAACGAACTGAATCCAGCTGCGTTTAGTATTATGCAGAAAATTTAACCTATTTAAGACTTTCGTCTCTAGCTGTGTGCTATCCCCAGTAATATATTCGGCGATTTTTTTACCATAATCACCGTTATCTGAATAGTCGCACTTTTTAGAGGGATTACCAGGTCATCTGTAGATTCAAACATGATTATCTGAGTGCTGAAGTTCAGTCATTCATATATATCATATAAAATATTTTTTGGTTAAACTGCCCATAACATATTTTATATAACATACTCTTAATAAGTAAAATGGAAAATAATATCACTCTTTTTATGTTAAACAGGTCTCGACTCCCAAAATATTCCATGTATAAGTCTCGCCCTTTATTAGAAAGGTTTACGAAGGAGGATACTTTATATATGCATTGCAATTATATTGAGTAGATTTCAATTTTTTAGTTAGCTAAATACTATTGCTATCATTCATCCTTATTTTGTGAATAATATCCCATTAGTTGGGCTTTTGCCTCTTCAATAGTAGCAATTCTACCTTCAACGAAATAGTTAAATATATAACGAGTGTCTGGATTAATAGGGCTATTGTCGACGGCAATACTGCCGAGAACCAACCTTTGGATATTGCGACGCTTGGCTATTTCTTCCTGACTTACTTGAGTCCGTTGTGATGACTCTAAGTTGCTTTCTTTTTTTTCAACACTAAGTTTTTTTGTAATCATATCCTTGAACTACCCTTGATAATATCTGAATATTTATAGAGTTAACCTTCTATCTCTTTAGTGAACCGCTCCGGGATTGTTGATCCTCTCAGCAGCCAGTATTGCAGTCATGCCTACCACAAGATCATCAATCAGAATCAGTTTACAGGCTCGATGAGTGGTAAAGGCAACTGCTTTGATAACGCTCCGATAGAAAGCTTCTGGGGTATATTAAAGAATGAATTGGTGTACCACCAAGACTATAAGACAAGGTTTGTAGCGATCAGCGATATCATTGGCTGTATTGAGCTGTATTACAACCAAACGAGAATTCAAAAGAGTCTAGGCTATAAATCTCCAAGACAGGTGTGGTTTGATTATTATCGTCAAGCTGCGTAACTAAAATCTCCCAAGTTTTTTTTATGCGGATTTGACGGCAGGGGTCAAGCTATCAGGAATGGATTATTAGGAAAAATCGATTTCAATTGTCGCCAGTCATTTACATCAAAAAAGACTATCATGCTAGTGGCGCTTTAAGAGCTAATTATGGTCTTTTAAGCAGTAAAATAGCCGTTTTTAAGTAAAAAATGAGCGTAAGATCAGGAAAAGTTGAGTTCAATTGTCGCCAGTCATTTACATCAAAATCATGATGCTTTTGGCTGTCGGTCTAAGAACTCTTGGACTTTTTTAAACTTATTAACTTGGTCTTTATCACCAAGTAGCGGTTTCCAGCTTTCAAACACTTGGGCGTAGGTGGCGTTTGAGCTTGCCCCGCCAGCCTTCAGCATATCAGGCGTATTATTTGCCTCAACGAATTCTTTCACACTTTCAGAATTATAGCCAATCTTACCTATCTGCTTGACGCTCAGCCCTTTGGTTTGCCATGAAGGAACTGTGGACTTGGCTATGGGTTTAGGGATATGGAAACTGAATTTGTAGCCATAAACACTCGTTCCCTTCTTCACATTTTGAAACTTAACGGTCAAATCAGTTAGGCTATTAATTTCATCAACCGCTTTTTGCAACACCTTGACCTTAAAATCGCCTTTTTTGTGCCTACCATCCTTATATCTGTATTTATCGTCATCAACCCCTAACTGACCTTTCAAACGCTCGTACTCGCAAACAGGCGTAAGACCCTTGCTTCGCCACTGGATCAGGATTTCATACAATCTTATCGAGTATACATTTTCTAATGGAGCGGTCTGCTCAAGCGTGTATTCGGTATAAAAATTTATCTTTCCATCTAAGCGGGTGATTTCTTTGACCACGGCGGGCGAGAATATAAGCTCAATTGAACCTTCACCTTTCAGATAATTTACTTGTGATATCCAGCGTGATTTTACCCTGATCCCTTGATCATTAATATAACTAAACTTGCGCTCGAACAACTGCTCTTCCGCTTGCTGCATGAGCTGATAGGCGTTTTGCAGGGTAGTTTTAAACATCTCTGCATACCGTGAGCCGGAAATGCGCAGCGGCGTGTCAGAGGTTAAGCCTGTATTGGTTTCCCTAGCATCAATGACTGCCAGCTGTACTAAGCGGATTTCAGGCAAGCTCAATACATGAAGCTGAACGTGTTCATTCAATCGATTCGACTTAACAACCTGATTATTTTTTTTATTTTCCATAATTTACGGGTAGTTACTTAAAAGATTTCAATATATTAGCAGCTATTGTCGAAATATCTACAACATATTCGACAATTAGTAAGTGACTGGCGACAATGATGTAAATGGTTGGCGACAATGATGTAAATGGTTGGCGACAATGATGTAAATGGTTGGCGACAATTGCCAGCTATAGGCTTTACGCAGCAAAGTCTATAGAGGACTGTAAAAGCTTTAGAAAAACCCCTAAAAACTTGAAAACCCCTGCTTCATTTTGTAAATAATTTTGTATCTGTGGATAACTAATATAGTTCGACTCATAAATAATGATTTATATCTCACCTATGTATACTTTTCAACAAAGAGGTGCCTAGTATGTCAACCTACAAAAAGACAGTTAGTATCTATTCATGGGCAGTAGAGTAAAAATCAAACGTTGTTAGCATAAAAAAAGATTAGGCTGGCATGATCGGCTTCCTAAAAATATAGATTGGCTACTACATGAAAAACAAAAGATCTAGCAACAGGCTGAGTTGAGGATATAAGTAAATAAGTAAATAAGTAAATAAGTAAATAAGTAAATAAGTAAATAAGTAAATAAGTAAATAAGTAAATAAG
>NZ_JBXWIV010000019.1:0-2516 GCF_058197955.1 Janibacter sp. CoH_79_TC_3 | reverse complement strand
AATAAGTAAATAAGTAAATAAGTAAATAAGTAAATAAGTAAATAAGTAAATAAGTAAATAAGTAAATAAGTAAATAAGTAAATAAGGATTTAATATTACGTTTAGATATACTTTAATTTTTATTAGTGCTTAGGCATAAAGCAATCATTAAAACCTAACTATAGTGTCAATTTACCCAATAGATGTCCAATCCAAGTTGTTTTATACTCTGCATAAGCAATGTTATAGCCATTCTATGTTCAAGTAAGCTAACAAACTAATTATTCTGATATTTCTCGTAATTCAAATCTCTTAGCTGAGTGATTTTTCTTTTCTTATAATTAGGGTGAAGATTGTTAGATTTGATCTAGCAGAATTATGTAGCACTTGGAAAACACTACCCTTCGTGACCACTCATTCTCATTCAAATTGGATGGTTAGATATTTAGACTAGTAGCGTAAATGGTTTGAGTTAATAATGTAGCCTTAGTGTACTTAGTGAAGGTTCAGTTCCCTATACAGGCATCGAATAGCTTAGAAACCACTAGACCAACAAAGTTTATTTAATTCGTACTCATCTATCAAAAAATCATCAAGATGATCTTTAAAGCCTGGCTTGTCACTAAGGGTTTTAATAGCCTTTTCTGCCTCTTGTTTAGAGTCATAAACGCCTAATAATCTCATGTGTTCGGTTAAACCACCAATGGCATGTTCAAGAACATATACTGTTTTCATTAAAAACCTCCATAAAAAAATATAGCTAAGTAGGAATAATATATCTTAGAGTTAAAAAATAACAGTTATCAGCTATACCCCGACAGAAACAGTAGAAGCCGACTTCTTCTATCCAACGTCATTCACCATAACGTCTGTTATGAGAACAATAGGTATTATAAGTGTACAGCATTGATGGCAGGGGTCATCTTTAAGCTGGCTGACTAGACCCACTATGAGAATTAGGATAATAAAAGTGAATAAAATAATATTTTTAGCGTTAATGAGTTTAGTTTTAAATGGATGCAGTCAAACTGCTACTATGCAGCTACCAATTCCTGAAGTCGTCGAATTACCAAAAGTCAATTCAAAACCAGTTACGACCAAAGCCATTGATTGGTCAAAAATTGATAAGCCAAATAATCTTATCGTTGATAATTTTCCTAAGAAAGTGACCCAACGCTATCAAATTGATGACGTCATGATGCAAGCCGTTATGTCAGACTCTAAAGTAAGTAAAGAACAAGCGATGAGGATTTTGGCAATCCAAGGCGGGGTTCAAGACGAAGATGTGTTGCAAGGTTTATTTGATCAACTGGGTGACGATCTAGTGGCAGCAAGCTGGGGATTTGCAACACCTGACCAAAAAAGCATTAGAAAAGCTGATAAACCCGTCAGTGATGAAGAAGCCACTAGAGACTATCGTTTGTTTATTATGACAAAACCCAATGTAAAGGCAGAAATTCATCATTATGTATTTACCAGCAGTGATGCTAAGGATTTTAGCCTTTCGATTCAAATCTTACCGACAAATAATCGCTCAGCGGATGAATCAGTGGCCATTTATGGTGATCAAAAAGTGTCTGAGGCAATTACTATTTTGATTCGAAATAAGTACCGTGGTGAAGTGCAATCAATTGGCTATAAACCTATCGACCAAACGACCAAACGACCAAACGACCAAACGACCAAACGACCAAACGACCAAACGACCAAACGACCAAACGACCAGTGTGATGATTTTCTTTCCAGAGGGCAACCCTAGTCAAGCTACTTTAGATAAACTAGAGGCTGAATTAGAATCATTAACTAGCTTAGACATATCGATTAACATACTTTCTGGTAGAATCACTTTACTTTGACATAGCTTGCTCAAAACTAAATCCTTTCAGGTCTAATCAATAATTGCCACTGAAGAAATATTGACCCCTGCCGTCAATGCCATACACTCAAGCTTGGGAAGTTTTTTAGGTATACTTCATGGTGTACTTACCATAAATATTCTATCTGTGATCGGTGCGCTATGACGCCACCATCTCACAGTACAACCATATTTAAGGATAGGTGTTTTAACATGGGTAAAAAGACAGATGTATTAGATCCTCTAGGTTTAGCATCCTCCGTAGCCTTTGCTTATGTTATTTTATTCGTAGCTTTGATGTTAGTTTTCGATAAGATAATAACTAGGGATGGGGTTGTATTACCTGCGATTTTGATCTTTTTAGTTGTCTCCATCGTTAAATATGTTTTTTTCAAAAGAGATAAGAATGTCCCACAATGGTTAGTAGTTGGTTCTTTTCTTATATCAGCTATCACTGCTATCGGTATGACCGTAATATTCTAAATTAGAAAAATATACGGTGCGATAAAGCAGCTCATTTCAATCCTACCGTATTCTCATAGATGAACTACCCACCACCTATAGAGGTAGGGGTTTCTTAGGTAATACCCATACTTGATACGATATTTTGTATCAGCGGTTAGGCAAATTGACTAAGCTAACCCCGTCGTACCGACGGTTTTGATTGTTGCCAACTTCAATC